>CAYPRZ010000010.1:0-26968 GCA_964413315.1 uncultured Desulfovibrio sp.
AAAATGGCAATGTTGGAAACAACAATGGAAACCGTAACCAGTGGAAACTGCCAGTGCAGCAGGGCGTTGCGCAAACTGTCCAGATGGATGCGGGTGAGGTGGGCGGCGGCAAAGGGCACAAGAATGGTCACGCAGAGCGACAGGCTCATGTGCCCCAGTTCCAGATGCGCGGGCATGTCGAGCGGGGCAAGGCCAAGCATGCGCAAACCCGCATCTGTGGCAGAAAGCAAGGCGGGCAGGGTTGCGGGCAGCAGCAGGGAGGTGGCCATGTTGGCCACAAGAATCATGGCCGTATTGGCCCCCACCATCAGCGAAAAAACAGCGGCCATCACGCCCACTGGGGCCGCGCCCAGCAAAAAGGCTCCTAGCGCAAACTGGGGCATGAGCAGCCGGAACAGCGCAAGGCACAGCAGGGGCAGCACGAGCAGGCGCAGGGCAATGAGCAGGCAGACAGTGCCGGTCATGTGGCGTATTTCGCGCACCAGCGCTTCCATACCCACGGCCAGAAAACTCATGTAGAGCATGAAAATGAGTATAAGGCGCGGCATGGCGGCAAGCGGCTCTGCCACCTGCGGCAGAAACACGCCCGCCGCCATGGATAGCAGCGAAGACATGACCATTATAAGGTCGCGGGAATTCATAAGCCCTCAACTTTTTTGCCACCTTGCCCAACATGCCAGCCCTTGGCAAGCATGCTGACTGGGCACGCGGCAAGCCCCGCTGGCTGTAACTACTCGTCTGTGCTTACTTTGTCTGCTTGATCAGCCGGTCTGGCGGCAACGTATTCAGCGGGCTGTATTTTTTGATGTAGGCAGACAGCACATCCGCATCTACTGGGTCTGGTGCGTCCACTGGTGTGCCCTTGGCCAGCATGGCGTAGCCGTCGCCCCTGCGTTCAAGGTAATCGACCAGTGCCACGCGGTAACGGGCAGTAGGAACCAGCGCTTTTGTTGTTCCGCCTTCGCCAAGCAGTTCTGCGCGAACAATGCGTTTGCCCGAAGGCAGGGCGGGGTTGTAGGTGTAGCGCAGCCCCGCCGTGTGCAGCACTGGCGCCCCCACGCCCTTGTGGTCTGACACGCCGTGCTCTAGAGCAAGCAGCAGCTGTTCACCCGTAAAGTCGCGGATGATAACCTTGTTGCCAAAGGGCAGCACCGCCAGCATATCACCATAATTCAGTGCGCCCTGACGCAGCGGCGCACGCAGCCCGCCGCCGTTGATCAGGGCAACCTGCGCTCCATAGGCCCGGCCATAATCCAGCATGGAATCGGTGGCGATGAGGCCAGAGAGGCATTCGCCCACACGGCACTGGTGCAGTCCGTCAGGGGCGTTAAGGTTGTTTTGCCCGATAACGACAGAGGTAAAGACCTCAAGCTTTTTGTTGTACTGGGCGATCTTGGCTTCCACCTCTGGGTCGGGGGCAACGGTGGCATCTAGCGGCAGGGCCGCGCCCTGCCAGCGCACGGGCACACCCTGCGCGTCAAAGCCTACCTCAAGCTGGCCCATGTACTTGGCAAGCGCTCCGGCGGTAACAACCAGCACGGGCTTGCCAGAGGGCGAGTGCTCCACAATGGGATACGGCCCCTTGGGCGAGCCGGGGCCAAGGTAGTCGTGGGTATGGCCGCCAACAATCACGTCAATACCGTCGATCTTGCGGGCAAGTTCTTGATCCTTGGGCAGACCAAGGTGGGTGACAAGAATGATATGCCGCACACCCTGTTTTTCCAGCTCGGCCACAGCTTTTTTGAGCGTGGTTTCGCTTTTGAAAAACCATGTTTCCGGGCATGCGGCAGAAAGCGTGCGAACGCTGGGGTTGGCAAGGCCGATAATGGCCACCTTTACGCCGCGCACATCCTTAATGATCCAAGGATGGTAGGGGGTGCCGCGCAAGGGACAGCCAGGGCGGGGATCCAGATTGGCGGCCAGTACCGGGTACGGCTGAGCCCGCACAAAACCCGCAGTGGCCTCGCAGCCGTCGTCAAATTCGTGGTTGCCCAGCGTCATGGCATCATAGGGCAGCAGGGCATTTATGTCGGCCAGCATGGGCCACTTGTTGGCCGTAAAAAACAGGGTTCCCTGAAACTGGTCGCCAGCATCAACCGCCAGCACATTGTCGTGCTCTGCGAGGGTGCGCTTCATGGCCGTGGCAAGGCGGGCCAGACCACCGGTACAGCCCTCAGATTTGAAACAGGCGTTGCCGTGCGAATCTCTGCCCGCAATGTAGGAATGCAGGTCATTGGTGTGCAGCAAAATCAGGTCAAGCCCGGCAGTGTTCTGCGCCATGCAGGGCAGTGAATACAGGCAAAATACCGTCAGCAGACCGGCGCAAACAATCAGCGCACATGCGCTAGAGCAAAGACGCTTCAGCAGAGTGGTCATGGTAGTCCCCTGATTGTGGCTTAATTATTACCGATGGGCTCGGCGGTTCTGCGCTGCGCAGAGTGCACGGTGCCTTGTCAGGCAAGGCTGGCGCACATTTCCTGCGTGCTCATAACCTTGGCAAAAACCTGCCCAAGCGCCGCCATATAGGCGATTTGAACCTGTGCCGCTTCAACAGTTTTTCCGTCGTGCGCAAGGTCGCGCGTTGCACAGGCGTCGTGCGCCAGATAACAGGTAAAACCAAGGTCAAAGGCGGCACGGGTGGTGGTATCCACGCACATGTGGGTCATCATGCCCGCCAGCGCAATGTTGGTGATGCCCCGTACCCGCAGCAGGTCAAGCAGGACAGTATCGCGAAATGAATTGGGGTAATGTTTTTGCACAACAGTTTCGTCGTCCTGCGGGCAAACCTGCGGGTGAATCTGCACACCCGGCGTGTCTGGCAGAAAAAAAGTGGCCGTTGGGGCTAGCGAAATATGCTGCACATGAAATATTGGCCTCTGCGCCTTGCGAAAAGCTGCAAGCAGCAGGGCTGCATTTTCTGCTGCGGCATTGCTGCCGACCAGTTCCATCTTGCCACCGGGAAAGTAATCGTTCTGAATATCTATGATGACGAGAGCTTGCATACTGTGCCTCATGGACGTACCGCCCGTACTGAATTATGCGGAATGCTGGCGTAGTGATTTGCCGTGTGTTGTTCGATAACAGCACGCGCTTTGCATGGTCAAGCGTGGCCGCTGGCGCACTTGACGCTGTAGGGTAAAAGGTGACAATTGAGCCAAAACACATTGGTGTTTTGGCTGTCATTTTTCCATGCTGAGCAGGGAGAGGTATGCAATTATTGTTCTCAATCGCCCGCGTGGCGTGCCTTGCGCTAACCTTGTGCTGGGGAATCTTTTTTTCTGGCGCCGCAAGCTTTGCGGCCTCTGCCCCTGCCGCAAGGGCGGGCGCTGCCAATGCAACTGTAAGCAATGCAGTGCCATCATTAGATATAATGATAGGCTCCATGCTCATGCTGGGGTTTCGCGGTGCAGATTTGCCCCCCGGTGACGCCTTTTTGGCACAGGTTCGCGCTGGGCATGTGGGGCATGTAATATTGTTTGACCGCGATGTGACCACCGGCGGCGAGCGTAATATCACCTCGCCCCAGCAGTTGCGGCAGCTTACGGCCACCCTTAGGGCGGCTTCGCCCGGCCCCCTGCTGATAGCGGTGGATCAGGAGGGCGGGCGCGTTCGGCGGCTCAAACCGCAAAAAGGCTTTGCCGATTTGCCCTCTGCCCAGAGCATGGGCACGGGCCAGCCCGACAAAACCCGCGCTCTGGCGCGTCAACTGGGCAGGGAACTGGCAGGTCTTGGCATTTCTGTTGATCTGGCCCCTGTGGCCGACGTAAACAGCAATCCCGCAAATCCGGCCATTGGCGCGCTGGAACGCAGCTTTAGCCCCAACCCCGCACTGGTGGCGGCACACGCCCTTGCCTTTGGGCAGGGGCTGGCCCAACAGGGGGTAATACCCGCGCTCAAGCACTTTCCCGGTCAGGGCGGTGCGCAAAAAGATTCGCACTTGGGTTTGACAGACATCACCCGCAGCTGGAACGCCAAGGCAGACCTTGCGCCCTACGCACAAGCCTTTGCCCAAGGCTGGCCGGGCATGGTCATGCTTGGCCATCTGTTTCATACTGGGCTTGACGCCAAGTATCCTGCCACGCTTTCGCGCGCGGTGGTTGCCGACCTGCTGCGCGGGCGCATGGGCTGGCAGGGCGTGATTATAAGTGATGACATGCAGATGAAAGCTATAACCAACCACTACGGCATGGAACAGGCAGTGCTGCTGGCTGTAAACGCGGGGGTGGACATTCTGCTGTTTGGCAATAACTTGTATTGGGACGAGAACCTGCCCCAAAAGGCCTTTGCCACCCTTAAGGGGCTGGTGCAAAGCGGGCGTATATCGCAACAGCGTGTCATGGAGTCGTGGCTGCGCATTTCAAACCTGTACGCAACCCGTGCCACTGCCGCCAGGGCCGCAGCCGACGGATCGGCAGCGCTCTACCCTTGGGCCAGATAGTACGGCGGAGGTTTTATGGATATACTGATTCTTTTATTGGTATTTGGCGGTATTGCCGCCCTGTACCTGTTTGCCCTCAAAAAAGGCTGGCTGCCCACAGACCGCCTGAACTGCGGTTGAATCCCCTTTGACAAGCAGCGTGCACTGCTTGATGATGAAGAAAGGCGTTTACGCAGAAAGGCCAAAAAAGAGGCCAAAAATCAGTGCAAATAGTTGGGCTGCTCTGGCTCAATAAGGCATTTTGATGGCAAAGCCCCCGTTCCTTTCGGTTCGGGGGCTTTGTTGCGAGTGCAGTTGTGCTTTTGTTGTGCTGCCTGTGCGGCAGGTATCAGTTTTTATGGTGGGCTGCGCGAAAACTGTTGCTGATTATGGCAAGGTCTTCACGCACTTTTTCTGGCTGATTGCGGTATGAAGGCATGCCCGTGCCGGGGTAGCCCTCTGTAATGATTTTAAGTGCGCGTTCGTGGCTTACGCTGCTGCGCCTGAAATCGGGCACGGGGGGCTGCATGGCCTTGCCAGCAGCGGTAACGCTGCCGTTGGCAGCATGGCATTTGGCGCAGGCGGCTATCCATACTTCCAGCGAGTCTGGGCTTATATCGCGCGGGGGTGGCGGTGTGGCCGCAAACATGGAAAAGCGCCGGTCAAGGGCATCCAGCAGGGAATCAATTTTTTCGCGGTCAAACATGCGAAAATAGGGCATGCCTGTACCGGGCGTTCCGTCGCGTATCATTTCGTAAGCATAGTCGCGGTCGATGCGCAGGGCGGTCAGGTCTGTGGCCGGTGTGCGCAGACGGTGCGATTCCGGGCCAACACCGCGCCCGTCCAAGCCATGGCACGGTTCGCACGCGCCGTCGTAGATGGTGTCGCCATTATCGTACACGGTGTGCAGCTTGACGGCAAAGGCATCCAGCGCTTTTTGGCTAAAGGGGGCCAGCTCTGCCGCCCGCTGCGTGCGCCATGCCGTGGCCTCGGCTTGGGCCGGAGCCATTGCCTCGTTTTGCAGCAACTGGCGGGCCAGCAGCATGGTTACAAAAATCAGGGGCAGCAGGGCCAACAGGCGGAAATCAGCGGTTGCAGAATCGGGGCGCAGTATCCACATGGCCGCGCCAACGGCTAGAGCAGCAAGGCTGATAATTGTTAGCACGAGCGAGGACATTTGCGGCAAAATGGTTGCCAACAAGGCAAAACCTATGATCGCCTGAGCCGCCAGTGCACCGATGAGCCATTTGCGCAGCAGCATGGCCTTGGGGGCGTCGTTTTTGGCAGAATAAAACAGGTGAAAGGCCGCGCCAAAGGCCAGCGCCGCGCCCACGATATGCAGATAACGCAGCGACCAGTGGGGCATCCAGTCTGTATCAAGCCTTATGCCACGGGCGGCAAAGTCGGCCCAGCTTTCGGGGCGTTCCATGAGGGTAAGCGCCCCGGTAAAGATGGCCGGTACGGTGAGCAGAGCGGCAACGCCCACCAGCCCGCAGACCAGAGCAAGCCACGCATTGGCGCTGAGCTTGTGGGCAAAGGCGTCAAAGAGCAAAAATGCCGTTATGAGCAGCGGAATAATGGCCAGCCACGCATATGAAAAGAGCACAGTGACCGTAAAAAATGCATGCGAATGGCTGACCTGCATGATCAGCAGCGGGGCCAGGCCCAACACCACCGCCAGACTTTTGAGCCCCATGTGTGAATGCGCCACATGCTCGTTCCAGTGCTGTGATGGCGAGGGCTGGCGCAACAAGTCGCGCAAAAAGAATATCAGGCTCAGCAGCGCCGTGCCCAGCATAAGCAGCACAAAGAGCAGATGCAGACCAAAAGTAATAAACAGCAGTGCACGCATCCAGCTCTCTGGCAGGGGCATGTTGAGGAAAAGATCCGTCCTTTGTTGCATGGCTTCTTCTCCCTGGCTGCCTGTTGGATGCGGCGGGAATAGTTGGATGTAAGCTGGAACAGGTATTCTGTCAGCAGAGTGCGTTCCTGTTCCGACCCCACAAAGGGCGTCATGTAGGGGGCCAGCCGTTGCGTTATGCCCAACATGGCATTAATGCCATCGGCAGTGCGCCCCGCCAAGCGTTGATCTATGCCGTTGATGCCGCTTTCTGCATGGCAAACGCCGCAGTTGGCAGCAAACAGCGTTTTGGCAGCCTGAGTTGCGGGGGGCAAGCCATCGCCCGTGATTGCCCAGCGTATTCTGGGCAACAAGGGTTTATCTTCGGCAAGCATGGCTTCGCTTTCTACCAAGGTTATCTGGCTGGCGTGCATGTAGCCCGGCATAAGGTACGGGCCGCGAACAAACTCGCGCACTCGTTCAAATTCCATGGTAAAACATATGCTTAGTAGGATAGCGGGTATGCACAGCAGCCTACTCAGCATGGGGCGGCGGGCATAGGCCGCCAGTGCCGCCAACAGCAGAACAAGCACGGCTGCCACGTTGGCGGCTGGCAGAAAGTCGGGCATTTGCGACAGGTACGAGGTTGCAACCGCAAATTTCCAGTGCGTAAGGTAGGTTTGCGGTATGCGCGAAAAATACACATGGCTGGCTGCCGCCGTTACAACAAGAGCGAGCATGAGGGCGATGCCGCAAGCCCGCAAGGCCCTGCCGCGTTCGTGGGCAGTGCCCTTAAAGCGCCACGCAACCCAAGCCATCAGCAGCAGTACGCCTATGCCCAGACCGCCCGCAACGCGTAAAAAAACCTGCGGCACAAAGGTGGGGTTGAAATAGGCCTCTGTAAAGCTGCGTGCCCAAGGCCAACCCTGCGGCGTGAGCATAAAGCCCAAAATGCCTGTAATAAGTATGGCCGATACAAGCGATGTGCCCACATAGGCCCAGCCTATGGCCGCCAGTTTGCCGGGATTGCTGGTTATGAGTTTGTCCCAGTTATAATAATAGTAAAGCAGCAGAATCACCTCGGCGGTGAAGGCAAACCATTCAATAAACCAAGGCCAGAAGAACAGATGGATCAAGGCGCCAATGCCCTCTGGCGCAAGGCTGCCTGTCAAAATCCAGATGCCAACACCCGTAACAGCGCCTATGGAGGTGGTGACAATCACCAGTGGGCCCAGCAAGGTGCGGGCAATGTCGGCCCAAAACTGGCCCTTGCCTTTCCATGTAAGTGTTTGAAACAGCACCAGCATGGTCATAAGGCCTATGGCCAAACCATGGCTGATACAGACATGCAAGACGGCATTGAGGGCAATGGTCATGCCATCGCCCACCACAGGAATGTGCAAGATAGGAAAGTTCATGGCCTACTTTCCTTGCGGCGATTTTTGTACATCGCCAGTGTGGGCCTGTGCCGCTTTAAATTGAGGGCGGGGCTGGGCATCCACATAGGCAGCCACGTCCAGTGACTGCTCTGGCGTGAGTGTAGCTGCCTCTGGCGGCATATAGCGGTGGGTAAACACAGCAAACGTGTCTATATTGTGCATGGTTGAGCCATCGCTATAGGCTCCCTTGCCCCACAGTGGCGGAGAGCCGTCGCCAGCATCGCCGTGGCAAGAGGCGCAGCTTTCAGCATACACTTTTTCACCTGCTGCGGCATCTGCCTTGTGCGCGGTATCCAGTTTGGCGGGCAAGGCCCACGGCAGGCTTGCGTAGACGGGGATGTCTTTTGAAATCCATTGCAGGTAGGCAAGCAGGGCCTGCATTGTGCGGCTATCGTGTGTTGGAGGGGCCGCGTTGAGGTTGCGGGCAAAGCAATCCTGAATTTTTAGGGCAAGGTCAATGTTGGTTGCGTGGCTGGCAGAAAATTGGGGAAAGGTTGCGGCAGCGCCCACAAGGGAAATTGAACCCTTGCTGGTGCCGCCCTCAAGATGGCAGGTGGCGCAGGAAAGCTCGTTGCCAACATGCTCTGGGGCATACTGTGCGGTGTCATTAATAATATTGTAACCCAGCATGACCGCTTCGCGGATAGCCTCTGGCGCGTCTTGTGGGCGCGGTGGTGCATATTTGAGTTCGGCTGCGGGGGCGGCTTGAAGACTTGGCAATACCTGAGCCGCAGGGATTTGGCGCACTGGTGCACTGTAGTGGAAGAAGGAAAGTATCCATGCGCCAAATGTGAGCAGAATACAGCAAAGTGCGAGTACGAAAAGAAGATTGCGGTTGTTCATGGCGGCTCCGGTTAGCGGTGACCGTGAATCAAGCAGACTCAGGACAAACTAGATTGTCAAAACCTACGGGCACAAATACCTTTGTATGTTAATGGGTATCAGAACAACACGCTATGTCAACATAGCGTGTTGGACAGTTTGGCTGCCCAATAATTACAGTCCAGTACTGTTTTGAGTTCTGCAACTGCAAAAATGATCGTATTTGGCAAAGTGTGCTGTTCTTATACCAAGCAACAAGGCCTTATCTTATATTATTGGCGATTTTTCTGAGAGCATTGCGTTCGGGAAGACAAATAATTTGCGCATTACACTGCCAGTTTCTAAGTATGCTGCACAGTGCGGCAGCACATAAGATTAATGGGCTGCTTGTCCCTATTCGGGTGGCAAAAAGCTGGCAATACTCTGGCAAGAAGCTGATAACTATCTGACACAGATGAGGCAAGCAACACGCTTGTGGTTGCCTTGCAGGCAACTTAAGCAATAGCGGTTGTGAGAGGCAGATATTAGGGGCCAAAGAGCGCATATGCTACTGCTTGGGCTGGTTGCTGCAATTGCGCAAGAATAAGGGGCTCCTCGAAGACAGGGCATACGCCTCGACAAAAAATGAGCATACCAAGTAGAGTCAGGTTTTCACCGCAAAATGAAGTTGATCCAGCGGCGTATCTGGCTTCCGTAACTTTGAAAATTACCGTTTGCGTTTGCGTGTTTTGTGCTGCTGAAATGGCAAAGGAATTGATCAGAAACCTGTCGGAAAAACTGTCCGCTGGAGGGGCTTGCCCCTGCCCTTGGTGTAGACCTCAAAGTTGCTGCTGTCGGCCGAGGCGCAAAAAAAAGGCGGAACCCGAAGGTTCCGCCCCAAAAAGTACGGTAAAACCGAACTTACTTGATTTCGACAGTGGCGCCAGCTTCGGTAAGCTGCTTCTTGGCGTCTTCGGCTTCTTCCTTAGACACGCCTTCCTTCAGGGTGGCGGGGGCGCCGTCAACCTTTTCCTTGGCTTCCTTGAGGCCAAGGCTGGTCAGAGCGCGCACAACCTTGATGACGCCGATCTTGTTGGCGCCAGCTTCCTTCAGGATAACGTCGAATTCGGTCTTTTCTTCGGCGGCTTCAGCAGCGGCAGCGGGGGCAGCCATAACCATGGCGGCGGCGGGGGCGGCAGCGGACACGCCGAACTTTTCTTCCAGTTCCTTGATGAACTCAGAGAGTTCAAGAACGGTCATATTGGAGATAAATTCAACAACTTCTTCTTTGGTAACGGCCATGATAAGTCTCCTGATCTTTGGCTTGAGTGCAAATAATTCGATGGCTGATTGCTATGCCGCGTCGGCTTTCTGCTCTTCGATACCCTTGAGGGCATAAAGCAGACCGCGCACCACATTGGCGAACAGCGAAACAAAATTGGTGGGCACGGCGTTCATGGTGCCGAGCAAATGGCCGAGCAGCTGTTCCCTATTGGGCAGCTTGGCCAAAGCGTCAATCTGGGCGGCATCCAAAGCCTTGCCGTCCAAGCTGGCGCAACGCAGCTCAAAGAGCTTGCTTTGCTTTGCAAAATCACTAAGCGCCTTGGCCACCGCCACGGGGTCATCGAACCCAAAGGCTACGCCGCAGTTATCATGGAAATTATCCTTGATAGCGTCGTGCGTACCGTCGGTCAGAGCAATCCGGGCCAACGTGTTTTTAACGACGAGATACTCGCCGCCTGCATTACGCAGAACAACACGCAGGTTCGTCAGCTCTTCCACCGTCATGCCCTTGAAGTCCGTGATAACCGCAAAAGAAGCTTTGTCGGCACGGGCCTTAACGGCTTCAATAATTACGGCTTTACCAGACCTGTTCACGTGATACCTCTCACGTTCGGGGTTGCCAGGTGGAATGCCGAGCCAAAGAAGAAGTGTCTAGACAGGGTATTAAGAGCTTTCGCTCACCTGCCGTCTTCGACTCGAATTCCGTTTCCTTAGACAGATTGTGGGCACTCTTTGCAGAGTGCCCACAGCCTTGAGAGCTTAGCCCTCAAGAAATTTTTTGACCTGAGTCATGTCAACCTTGAAGCCAGGGCCCATGGTGGTGGACACTGCCATGGAGAGCATGTACGCACCCTTGGCAGCAGAAGGCTTAAGGCGGTTGACAGTATCAAGCAGGGCCTTGAGGTTGCCCAGAATTTTTTCGGGGCCAAAAGAAACCTTGCCCAAGGGAGCGTGCAGCACGCCAGCCTTGTCAACCTTGAAGTCCACGCGGCCAGCCTTGAGTTCAGTAACGGCCTTGGTCACATCAAAGGTAACCGAGCCGGTCTTGGCGTTGGGCATAAGACCACGGGGGCCAAGCACGCGACCAATCTGGCCCACAAGAGCCATAACATCGGGGGTGGCAACGGCGGCGTCAAATTCGAGCCAGCCTTCTTTAACCTTGGCCACCAGTTCTTCAGCGCCCACAACGTCGGCACCGGCTTCACGGGCTTCGGCCTGCTTTTCACCCTTGCAGAAAACGGCCACGCGAACGGTCTTGCCAAGCCCATGGGGCAGGGTCACAGCGCCGCGAACCATCTGATCAGAATATTTGGGGTCAACGCCAAGGCGAACGGCCACGTCGACGGTTTCATCAAATTTGGCGAATGATGCGCCAAGCGAATTGCTGACGGCGTCTTCAATGCTGAAGCGTTCCTGAAGGTTGCTGCCTTCAAGAACCTTGCGGAAATTCTTGCCATGTTTGGGCATGAGATAATCCTTTCGTTTTGCATCTCCTGCCGAACTTTGTCTTGCGCAAAGGCGGCAGTACAATTGATTTCAACGATGGCTGCTATGCATTAGTCGTGCGACTATGCTGTCACAGCCCAGTAAGGCAATGTGCCGTATATGTAACGAGCGCCCAAGGGCGCTCACGGCAGTATAAAGAGCCTTACTTTACGTCAATGCCCATGCTGCGAGCAGTACCGGCGATGGACTTCACAGCAGATTCAATGCTGGCAGCATTCAGATCGGGCAGTTTCAGCTTGGCGATTTCTTCAATCTGCGCCATGGTCAGGCTACCGACCTTGTTGCGGTTGGGTTCGCCAGAGCCCTTTTCGATTTTAGCGGCTTTCATGATCAGCACCGAGGCCGGGGGGGTCTTGGTGATGAAAGTGAAAGAGCGGTCAGCATACACGGTGATAACCACAGGAATGATGGTGCCCTTCTGTTCCATAGTGCGGGCATTGAATTCCTTGCAGAAACCCATGATGTTCAGGCCGTGCTGACCCAAAGCGGGACCCACCGGCGGCGAGGGATTAGCCGCGCCTGCGGGGATCTGCAGTTTGATTTTGGCAACTTCTTTCTTGGCCATTTGAGTTATCCTTCATCGCTGCTCGCGCTGATCAAGGCAAAAGCCCAACCGCGCGGGGGCAAGTCATTAACCTTTGGATACCTGCACAAAATCCAGTTCCACCGGGGTTTGACGCCCAAAAATGGAAACGGAAACGCGCAGTTTCCCCTTGTCGTAGTTGACGTCTTCCACAACGCCATTGAAGCCACCAAAAGGCCCTTCAATAACGCGTACTTCGTCGCCCCGGTCAAAGTTAAACTTAGGCCGTGGCGTTTCCTGGCGCGATTCCATGAGTTCAAGAATGCGCTGGGCTTCGCTTTCACGCATTGGGGTAGGACGGTTTTTGCCGCCAACAAACCCCGTGACCTTGGGGATGGACTGAACCAGATGCCAGGAAAGATCCGTCATGGTCATACGCACCATGACATACCCGGGATAGAACTTGCGTGTAGAGGTGCGCTGCTGGCCGCCCTTGGTAGGTTCGATGACCTTTTCCGTGGGAACCACAACTTCCTCAATAAGCCCCTCATCCTGCCCGGTGCGGCGCAACTCGTTAATGGTCTTCTGCACACGCTGCTCAAAACCTGAGTAGGTGTGCACGATGTACCAGCGAGCCTTTTTGCAGAGCTCGGAAGTTTCGTCGATAACAGGGTCTTTCATATTGGCCTTCAGGACAGTAGGGTCTTGATCAGGGTAGACAGACCAAAGTCCACCAGCCCCAGGATGACAGCCATCACGGCCACGAAGCCCAAAACAGCCAAGGTGGCTTTGCGCGTTTCCTGCAAAGTGGGCCAGGTAACCTTGCGCAATTCGGCCTTGGCATCCTCAACGTAGCGTGTAAACCGTACGACAGGGTTGGGGCCTTTGTCAGCCTTAAGGTCGGCAGCTTGAGCTTGTTTTTTTGCCATGGTGTAATCCGGAGATAAAAAATGGCAGGGCAGGAGGGATTCGAACCCCCAACATGCGGTTTTGGAGACCGCCGCTCTAGCCGTTAGAGCTACTGCCCTGCGCACCGTCTGGGGGGCTTAACGCCCCCCAGCGGAAGTGTGTATATTACCTGGTTTCGCGATGCACAGTGTGCTTCTTATCCCAGGGACAATATTTTTTCATTTCCAGCCGACCGGTAGTGTTTTTCTTGTTCTTCCGGGTGCTGTAATTGCGGCGCTTGCACTCGGTGCAGGCCAGAATGATATTAATACGCATATTCCTACTCGATGATTTCGGTCACCACACCGGAACCAACGGTGCGGCCACCTTCACGAATGGCGAAACGCAGGCCGGATTCCATAGCGATGGGGTTGATGAGCTCAACGATGAACTGGGAGTTATCGCCAGGCATAACCATTTCCACACCTTCGGGCAGGGCAATGATGCCGGTGATGTCCGTGGTACGGAAGTAGAACTGAGGACGGTAGCCAGAGAAGAACGGGGTGTGACGGCCGCCTTCTTCCTTGGAGAGAACGTACACTTCAGCCTTAAACTTCTTGTGGGGCGTGATGCTCTTAGGAGCGGCAAGAACCTGGCCGCGTTCCACGTCGTCACGCTTGGTGCCACGAAGCAGGGCGCCGATGTTGTCGCCAGCCTGACCCTGGTCAAGCAGCTTGCGGAACATTTCAACGCCGGTGCAGGTGGTCTTAACGGTGGGCTTGATACCCACGATTTCAACTTCTTCGCCAACCTTGATGACACCGCGTTCCACACGACCGGTAACAACAGTACCACGGCCAGAGATGGAGAACACGTCTTCGATGGGCATCAGGAAGGGCTTGTCGATGTCGCGTTCCGGTTCGGGAATGAAGTCGTCGCAAGCCTGCAGAAGGTCAAGAATGCACTTGGCTTCGGGCGCGTCGGGGTTGTCGCATTCCAGAGCCTTAAGGGCGGAACCGCGAATAACGGGAACTTCATCGCCGGGGAAGTCGTAGCTGGAGAGCAGTTCGCGAACTTCGAGTTCCACGAGTTCCAGCAGTTCTTCGTCGTCAACCAAGTCGCACTTGTTCAGGAACACCACGAGCTGGGGCACGCCGACCTGACGGGCAAGCAGGATGTGCTCACGGGTCTGGGGCATGGGACCGTCGGTGGCGGCCACAACGATGATACCGCCGTCCATCTGAGCAGCGCCGGTGATCATGTTCTTGATGTAGTCGGCGTGGCCGGGGCAGTCAACGTGGGCATAGTGACGGTTGGCGGTTTCGTATTCCACGTGTGCGGTGGAAATGGTGATGCCGCGTTCCTTTTCTTCGGGGGCTTTGTCGATTTCGTCATACGAAATGAACTTGCCCGAGCCCTTCAGGCCGGCGATCTTGGTGATGGCGGCGGTGAGGGTGGTCTTGCCATGGTCGATGTGGCCGATGGTGCCGATGTTTACATGGGGCTTTTTACGTTCGAATTTTTCCTTGCCCATTGTACGTCTCCCTGGAGAAAAAAATGTTTGCGTTTTACCTGCGTTACTAAATTCTATTTGCGAATTTGTATTGAGCTGTAACGCCTGCTCCTCGCGTAACGGCTGCGGCAGTGGGAAGTTCCGTTGGGCGGCCCGCTATCCGCATTCAGTCCCTGGACACCAGGGAACGTGCATTGGCGGACAAGGTGACTGAGGGGGAAGGCGGATTAAGGCAGGATTTTGGAGCGGGAAACGGGATTCGAACCCGCAACCCTCAGCTTGGAAGGCTGATGCTCTAGCCGTTGAGCTATTCCCGCACGCTACCGTAGTTCCCCGACAGGCTTCCTGTCTCCTACAGCCAAGGCAGTTTATTCAAACCAGCCACCAACCGTCCAGTATTTGGCGACGGAAAAGTGGTGGTGGAGGGGGGTGGATTTGAACCACCGAAGTCTTACGACGACAGATTTACAGTCTGTTCCCTTTGGCCACTCGGGAACCCCTCCACTCTTGCCGCAAAGTCGGATAGTCCGATCTTCGTTCAGCTTCTTGTGGAGCTGGCGATGGGACTCGAACCCGCAACCTGCTGATTACAAATCAGCTGCTCTGCCAGTTGAGCTACGCCAGCGGCAACACAGCTTATTAGCGACTTTCATTTCACTTGGCAAGTAAAATTTTCGCTTTGGCTCAATTTTTTTTCAAATTATGGTGAGCCGTGCTGCTTTTTACCGTTTTTCGCGCTACCAGCGCGGAAACGATTTGGCCTTATAGCCCTTTTCGAGCTAATGTGCAACGGTCTAATTGGGCAATATCCCGTTTATTTTCAATTTTTTTGAAAATTCCGGTTTCCGCCAGCAGGTCGTGCACCGCTTTTGCTTGTGCCGCACCGTGTTCAAGCAGTATCCAGCCGCCATTTTGCAGGGCATGGACCGCCGCATTTATGGCCGCCGCAAGGTGCAGCAGCCCGTTGTTTTCTGAAAACAGGGCACTGTGCGGCTCGTTGTGCAGCACTTCGTCCATAACCATATGCCGCTCTGCCTCGGCAATATAGGGCGGGTTGCTCACAACCAGCTGCAATGATTGGGCCTTGAGCGGCGGGTGCTGTATGTCGCCCCGCAGCACTGCGGTGCGATTGTCCACACCCAGCAGACGCGCATTTGTAGCGGCCACCTCTGCGGCATGGGGACAAAGGTCGAGCAGCAGGCCCTGCCAGTGAGGGCTTTCTGCCAGCAGGGTCAGGCCAATGCAGCCCGTGCCCGTGCCAAGGTCGGCAAAATGCAGGGGGGCCTGTGGCAAGAGCTCAAGGGCTGTATCCACCAGCAGCTCGGTTTCTGGCCGGGGAATAAGCGTGTGGCGGGTAACCACAAAATCTCGGCCATAGAATTCTTTGCGGCCAACAATCTGGGCAAGGGGCTGGCCCGTTGCCCGCTGGTCAGTCAGCGCCTGCAAGCGTTCACGTTCTGCCTCTTCCAGCTCGCGCCCGGCCTCAAGAATGCAAAAAAGGCGGGCAGAGCCAGCGGCTTCGCCCCCCAAAACTTCGCGAGCCAGCACTTCTGCGCAAAGGCGGGGGCTGTCTACCCCCGCCTTTGTCAGTTGCGCAGTTGCTTCATCTATATATTGTTTGAGGCGCACAGCTCTCAGGCTCCAGCTTCGGCAGGTCTTTTGCTGCCCTTGCTGCCAGTGTTTTTGGACTTGGCAGCAGCTTCGGCGGGTTCCTTTGCCTTGTCGTTGCCGCCAGTTTTGCCAGCAGTGGAGCTGCCGCGCCCGCCCTTGGTTTCAAAAACCAGAGGCAGCAGTTCATCATAATGATGGATCGGGTGCACGGTGATGCGTTTGAGCAGTTCCTTGGGCACGTCTTCAAGGTCTTTGACATTCTGGTGCGGAATGGCCACATGCTTGAGGCCGCGCGCCACGCCTGCCAGAATTTTTTCCTTTATGCCGCCCACGGGCAGCACGCGTCCCTGCAAGGTGATCTCGCCAGTCATGCACAGGTCGGCGCGCACGCGACGCCCGCTGAGCGCGGAAATAAGCGCAGTGGTCAGCGTAACGCCCGCCGAGGGGCCGTCCTTGGGTGTAGCGCCTGCGGGCACATGCACGTGCAGGTCGTACTTGGTCACAAATTCAGGGTCTACGCCCAGTTCATCTGCGCGGCTACGAATGTAGCTCAGGGCTGCCTGAGCGCTTTCCTTCATCACATCGCCAAGCTGTCCGGTAAGGGTAAGGCCTCCCTTGCCCTTCATTACTGTGGCCTCGACCGTAAGCACTTCGCCGCCAGCAGGTGTCCAAGCAAGCCCCAGCGCCATGCCGGGCATGAGCTTCTTTTCTTTTTCGTCTTCAATAAAGCGCGGTGCGCCCAGCAGTTTTTCCACATCGGCCACGTCAACCATGAAGGGGGCTTTTTTGCCCTCGGCCTTGCGGCGGGCCAGCTTGCGGCAAATGGACGACAGCTCGCGCTCAAGGTTACGCAAACCAGCCTCGCGCGTGTATTCCCTAATAACCTTTTCAAGCGCCGCTTCGGTCAGCTCCACATCCTTGGGGGCCAGCCCGTTGTCTGTAACCTTTTTGGGCAGCAGGTGGATGCGGGCAATCTGGGCTTTTTCCTGCATGGTGTAACCGGGCAGCGAAATGACTTCCATACGGTCGCGCAAAGCAGCAGGAATGGTTTCCAGATGGTTGGCCGTGCACAAGAACATAACCTTAGAAAGATCAAAGGGAACGTTCAGGTAGTGGTCGCTGAAGGTGTTGTTCTGTTCCGGGTCAAGCACTTCCAGCAGGGCCGACGAAGGATCGCCCCTGAAATCGGCACCCAGCTTGTCCACTTCGTCCAGCACAATTACGGGGTTGCGCGTGCCAGCCTGTTTGAGCGCCTGAATGATGCGCCCCGGCATGGCCCCGATGTAGGTGCGCCGGTGACCGCGAATTTCTGCCTCGTCGTGCATGCCGCCCAGCGAAAGCCGCTGAAACTTGCGGCCCAGCGCCCGCGCAATGGAGCGGCCAAGCGAGGTTTTGCCCACGCCAGGAGGGCCCGCAAAGCAAAGGATAGGCCCCTTGGACTGCGGGTTGAGCTTGCGCACGCTCAAGAATTCAAGGATACGGTCTTTGATTTTATCCAGCCCGCAGTGGTCTTCGTCCAGAATTTCCTTGGCATTGACGATGTCGAGCCTGTCGCGCGACATTTTTTTCCACGGCAGTTCCACCAGCCAGTCAAGGTAGGTGCGCACCACGTTGGCCTCGGAAGAATCGGCATGCATGCTCGAAAGGCGGCGCAGCTGTTTGTCAGCTTCTTTGCGCACGTCCTTGGGCAGCCCTGCTTTGTCCAGAGCCTGCTTGAGGTTTTCCAGATCCTGCTCGCCGTCTTCGTCCTTGTCGCCCAACTCGCTGCGGATAGCCTTGAGCTGCTCACGCAGAAAATAATCTTTCTGCGCCTTGTCCATGCCTTCGCGGGCCGAGCTTTGAATGCGCGCCTGTACCGTGGCTACCTCCACCTCGCGCTGCAACTGGGTGTTGACCAGCATGAGGCGGTCAATGGGGTTCTCCGCTTCCAGAATGCGCTGGGCATCGGCTGTTTTCATACGCATGTTGGCGGCGATAAGGTCGGCCAGCCGACCCGGATCGTCCACGCCCTGCAAAACAGAGAGCACATCGGGCGACGAAAGGCCGCGCAGGGTCAGCACTTTTTCGCTCTGTTCGCGCACAGAGCGCAGCAGGGCTTCCACCGTGGCGTCCACCACGGGAATTTGCTCTGGCAGGGTTTCTATGCGCGCTTCAAGAAAGGGCTCTACCTGGCGGTAGCCCGTGACGCGGGCGCGGCTTACGCCCTGCACAAGAATTTTTACCCGTGAATCGGGCATCTTGAGCATGCGCATAACCTGCACCACCGTGCCCACTTCATAGATGTCTTCGGGCTTGGGGTCTTCGGTGGATTCTTCTTTTTGCGCGCACACAAGCAGATGCCGCCCGTTTTTGAGGGCTGCGTCCACCGCCTGAACGGATTTGTCGCGCCCGATAAACAGCGGCAAGATCATGTAGTTAAAAATCACCACGTCGCGCACGGGCAATACGGGCAGGGTATCGGGGATACTCTGCGCAGCCGTGTTCAGGCTGCCCTCATGCTCAAGGCCGTCGGCAGCGTTCAGTTCCGGCTTGCCCTGTTCTGCGTCAATGGCAGGTTCTGCCTCAGCGGGGTCACCCTGATGCAGCAAAATATTTTTTTCATTGATGTCAGACATATATATTCTCCCCGACTGCTTTCGATTCAGATGCGTTGCGATTGCGTTATGCTGTAGCAGTCTCCATCAGTAACGATGACATGATCCAGAAAGCGCAGCCCCATGCGGGGTGCCAGTCTTTGCAGTTCTTCTGTGAGCAGGCGGTCTTCTTGCGACGGCGCTGCATTGCCGCCGGGATGATTGTGCACCAATATGATGCCGCTGGCCTTTCGCAACAGGGCCGCTTCAAGTACGTCCCTCGGATAGATTGCAACTTCTGCAATGCCGCCCCTGCGCAAACGTTCCCAAGCCATCAAGCGGTTGCGCCTGTCTACCAGTGCAAGCCAGCATTCTTCGTGCGGGCTTGTGCCCAGCCGGGCCTGAGCCATGCGGGCCACTGCATCTGGGGTTGCCAGCACTTCGCGCTGGCGCACGTCTGCCGCAGCATAACGCGCCCGTGTTTCGCCCAAAACCCGCCACAAAGCCACCAAACCCGGCCCGAAACCGGGCACTTCAAGCAGTTCTTCCGGCCTTGCGTCCAGCGCGCCCCGAA
The DNA here is from genome assembly GCA_964413315.1 of uncultured Desulfovibrio sp. GTDB lineage: Bacteria > Desulfobacterota > Desulfovibrionia > Desulfovibrionales > Desulfovibrionaceae > Desulfovibrio. Next base: position 18,970 of record CAYPRZ010000010.1, read on the forward strand.
TGCTCCCGAACTTTTGTATCAGTTCCTTGGCCAGCGGCTTGGTGTCCTTGCGGGTCAGGCCATAGCCAAGCAGCAGTTCCAGCACTTCATAGTCTGCCACTGCCGTGGGTTCAATTTCAAGTCTTTGCCGTAGCCGTTCACGATGCCCAAGGCTGGTGGACGGGGTAGAAGTTGGCTTTGCTGTCATAAGTTAAGCAGTCTTGGAGGTTACGCAAGGGGCAGGGCTGACGAAAGGCGGGCCATACCCGTAAACCGTCTGCGTTGCACTGATCCTAGCAAAAATGGACTCAGGCTTGTGGCATTGCTGATTCTAAATCCACAGAATGTTATGCACGAAATGCACGATGGCAAGCCCGCCATGATGAACCGGGCCGTGTTGGCCCTTATTCAGGCCAGTCAGATTCAGGCGCGGGCGCGCCCCGTGGCAAAAAGATCGGTCATGCGGGCCGCAAGGTAATCAAGGCTTTGGCTCGGCGAGCGGCGGCCACTTTTTACCTGTAATTCCGAATCCATAACTGTAGACATGCACTCGGCCAGCACCGCCGGGCCAAGGCGGGTTGCCAGCTGTTTTTTGAAAGCCGCCTCGTTGGGGTGCACGCGCACCTTTTCGCCCGCCCACAGTTGCCAGAGCAACCGCAGCTCCCGCGCCAGCAGGGCCAGCAGCGAAAACAGCAGGCTGTCGCCGTCCTGACTGCGCGAAAGTTCCTTCCACACAGCGCTGAGGTTGCCCGCCTCCATGTGGCGGATGCAGTCAAAAACATTGCATTCCGGATTCCAAGATGCCGTGGCCGTCATGGCCAGAGTAATGTTGCCCGATTCCGGCGCCTGATTTTCGTTGTGGGCTGCTTCGTCCTGCGCGGCATTGCGCAGCAGTTGCAGCTTGTGCAGCTCGTTTTCAATGGCTTGGGCATCGGGCGGGACAGAGGCGCAAAACTGTTCCAGAGCGTCCTGCTCAAAACGCAGGCCAAGCTCGTGCGAACGCTGCAAAACATGTTTTTTTACGGCCCTTTCGTTCAGGCCGTCCTGCCGCCATATCCAGCCCTGCTGGTCGGCAAAGGCCATGCAGCGTAGCTTGGCAATGTGGGCAGGAATTTTGGGCTGGCCCTTGTCCCACGCCACTTCCATACAGAAAAAAGGCCAGCATTGTTCAGAAGGCCGAGCCAGAGCGTGCGAAACCTTTTTCCACACGGCTGCGGGCCACAGGTTTGCCTGCCGCACCACCAGCACACGCGGTGCGCCAAACAGGCCCTGCAAGGTAAGCTGTTCCCAAAAGCGGGGCGAGGGTTCCTCGTCGCCCCAGTAGACGTGGCGTTCCCACTGGCCAGAAGCGGGCGGAAACGAGGTGATAAGCTGCTCCATGCGCGCGCGCAGCAACTGCCCGTCTGGGCATACAAGAAAGGTAAAACCGGGATGTGCCGCGCTCATGTGATTCCGTAGTGCTGAAGATTGCTGAAAACGGTCGAAAATCAGGTCTGCCCGCCGTTTGTTCTGTGAAACAGCCCGTATCCGTGCCTGCTGTCGTCAAAAACCGCCAGCGAAAGTCATTATATGGACAAAAGCCATAGCGGGGAAGGGGTAACAGAAAGAAGGGGCGTTTTTTCAGTTACGAAAAAACGCCCCTCCATCCTTATAAAGACAGATGTGGCAGTGCTATTTTGCGCTGGCCTTAGTTGGCAACAATATTCACCAGCTTGCCGGGAACCACCACCACCTTGCGCACGGTAAGACCGTCGATGTGGCGCTGTACAGAGGAATCAGCCAGAGCGGTCTGTTCCATGGCGGCCTTGTCGGCAGCGGCAGGAATCTGCACCGTGCCGCGCAGCTTGCCATTGACCTGCAAGGCCACGGTAAGCATATCCTGCACGGTTGCGGCCTCGTCCCATGCGGGCAGCAGCTCGCACGAAAGGGCCGAGCCGTGGCCCAGACGCTGCCACAGTTCTTCGCAAACGTGGGGCGTGATGGGCGAGAGCAGGGTGAGCACAGAGGCCATGGCCGATGAGAACACGCGGCGTTCGCCCTCGTTTGTGCCAAGCTTTTCGCGCGAAAGATACATGGCGTTGACCAGTTCCATTACAGCGGCAATGGCCGTGTTGAACTGGAAGCGGTCGCCCATGTCTTCGCCGCATTTTTTGACCGTGAGGTGTTCACGGCGGCGCAGGTCGCGGGCTTCTTCTGTCTGTGCGTCGTCTGCCGTGGCCTGGCAGGCCTTGAGGGGCAGCAGACGCTCTTTTTCGTCTTCAAAGAGACGCCAGACACGGCCAATAAAGCGCGAAGCACCTTCAATGCCAGAGTCCGACCAGTCAAAGTCGCGCTCTGCGGGTGCGGCAAACAGGCAGAACAGGCGCACGGTATCCGCGCCGTATTTGTCGATCATTTCCGAAGGTGCAACCACGTTGCCCTTGGATTTGGACATTTTGCTGCCGTCTTTGAGCACCATGCCCTGAGTGAGCAGGTTGGCAAAAGGCTCGTCGAGCCCGGCGGGGAAAAAGCCCATATCGCGCAGCACCTTGGTGAAAAAGCGCGAATACAGCAGGTGCAGAATGGCGTGCTCCACGCCGCCGATGTACTGGTCAACAGGCAGCCAGTATTTCAGGGCATCGGCATCAAAGGGAGCCTCGGTATTGCGGGCGCTGGTGTAGCGGGCGAAATACCACGAGGATTCCACAAAGGTGTCCATGGTATCCATTTCGCGCTTGGCCGAACCGCCGCACTTGGGGCAAACGCAGCTGGCAAATTCGGGCGTTTCCGGCAGGGGAGAGCGGCCATCCTCACGGATTTTCACGTCCATGGGCAGCACTACGGGCAGGTTTTCTTCCTTTTCAGGCACTACGCCGCATTTGTCGCAGTAAATGATGGGAATGGGCGCACCCCAGTAACGCTGGCGCGAGATGTTCCAGTCGCGCAGGCGGAACTGCGTGGTGGCCTTGCCCTTGCCTTCTTTTTCCAGAGCGCTGGCCACTGCGGCCTTGCCATCTTCGTTGGGGGTGCCGTCAAAGGAGCCGGAATTCACCATGAAGCCTTCGGCGGTGTATGCCTCGGTCATGGTTTCGGGGGTGAGCTGCTCGTCCTTGGGGCTGATGACCACGCGGATAGGCAGGTCGTACTTGCGGGCAAATTCAAAGTCGCGCTGGTCGTGCGCGGGCACGCCCATGACTGCGCCCGTGCCGTAATCGGCCAGCACAAAGTTGCCCAGCCACAGCGGCACGCGCTGCCCGGTAAAGGGATGCAGGGCGTATGCGCCGGTAAAGATGCCTTCTTTCTCCAGCGAATCAGACTGCCGGTCAATGCGGTCCATATTGCGGATACGTTCCACAAAGGCGCGCACTTCGTCAGCTTTTTCATAACCTTCGATGAGCTTTTCCACCATGGGATGCTCTGGCGCAAGGGTCATGAAGCTAACGCCAAAGAGCGTGTCGGGGCGCGTGGTGAACACGTCTATGCCCGTAACGCCCTCGGCCAGCAGGGCTGCGTTTTCAATACCAAAGGTAATGGCGGCACCTGTTGATTTGCCAATCCAGTTGCGCTGCATGGCGATAACGCGGTCGGGCCAGCCACCCTCAAGGGATTGCAGGTCTTGCAGCAGTTCGTCGCCATAGGCCGTAATTTTAAGAAACCACTGGGTCAGGTCTTTCTGCACCACGCGGCTGTCGCAGCGCCAGCACAGGCCGTCGATGACCTGCTCGTTGGCGAGCACCGTATGGCACGAGGGGCACCAGTTTTGCGCGGCCTTTTTGCGGTACACAAGGCCTTTTTCCAGCAGACGCAAAAAGAACATCTGCTCCCAGCGGTAATACTCTGGCCGGCAGGTGGCGATTTCGCGGTCCCAGTCATAGGAATAACCCAGACGTTTGAGCTGGGCGCGCATGTTGCTGATATTGGCGTAGGTCCACTTGGCGGGGTGGGTGTTGTTTTTGATGGCCGCGTTTTCGGCGGGCAGACCAAAGGCATCCCAGCCCATGGGGTGCAACACGTTAAAGCCCAGCATGCGCTTGCTGCGCGCCACCACATCGCCAATGGCATAGTTGCGCACATGGCCCATGTGGATGTTGCCCGAAGGATAGGGAAACATCTCTAGCACATAGTACTTGGGCTTGTCGCTTTTGTCGGTACAGGCGAATGCGTTTTCGGCCTGCCAGCGGGCCTGCCATTTTTCTTCAATAGCTTGCGGATTATAGCGTTCGTGCGTCATGGGGCTTTACCGGTTTACTCGGATTTGGAGGTAGAATCGGCGACGGGGCGTGAAATCCCGCCGGTTTCCAGAGCCTTGGCCACGGCATCGAGAATGCCGTTGATAAAGCTTTTGGCATTGCCTTCGCCAAACTGACGGCTGAGTTCCAGCGCCTCGTTGATGGCCACCTTGGCGGGAACATCGTTACGGAACGTGATTTCGTACACCGCCAGACGCAGCAGGGTGAGCTCTACGCGACCCATGCGGTCAACGCGCCAGTTGCGCGAAAAGTTGGTGATGGAGGCATCAAGTTCGTCGCTCTTGCTCCACACGCCCTCCACCAGTTCCCAGGCAAAGCCAGAGGGGTAGGCGGGCGGTTCCTGATCTTGCCAGCGGGCAAGATAGTCGGGAGAAATGCGAAAAACGCGCCGTAGATCGTCAATATCACGCGCAGGCGTAAACGTAAGACCGTACAGAACCTGAAAGGCCAGTTCGCGTTCGCCCCTACGGGTGGCTGATTTGGCTTTTGCCATGGATTACAACTGCTCCATAACGCGGATGGTTTCCAGCATGGCAGCGGCAGCTTCCACGCCCTTGTTGCCGCCCTTTGAACCGGCGCGTTCAATGGCCTGTTCAATGGTGTCGCAGGTCAGCAGACCAAAACCAATGGGAACGCCAGAATGCATCATGGCCTGTGCAATGCCCTTGCTGGCCTCGGCGCACACATAGTCAAAGTGGGGCGTGCCGCCGCGAATAACCGCACCAAGAGCCAACACGCCGTCGTACTTGCCGGAATTGACAAGCTTCTGGCAAACCAACGGCATTTCAAACGCACCGGGGATACGCACCAGAGTAATATTGGCGGTATCAAGGCCGTGGCGTTCCAGATAATCCTGCGCGCCGCCCACAAGGCGGTCTACAATAAAATCGTTGAAGCGGGTGGCAACAATGGCAATTTTCAGCCCTTTGGCATCCAGCTGGCCAGCGATGGTGGTAACAGTGCTCATGGCTACTCCTTGGCGCGGCTGTTCTACTGCCCGCGCGCAAACGCGTTTTATAGTAATTTTTTGGTAATGGGAAATTTTTTTAGATGAAGCCGTTGCGCAGCAGCATCTCGCGGCTCAGGCCCACGGCCTGTGATGCGCCCGTGCCTTTATCTGCCGCTCTGTCACCGGGAGCCCAAGCCCCCAAAAAGCTGCGCACATACTTGCCAATGAGGTCAGTTTCCATATTCACCAGTGTGCCCGGCCGCCAGTTGCGCATGGTGGTGCGCTTTTGCGTGTCGGGAATAATGTTGACCTCAAGAAAATCTGGCCCGCAGGCATTGATGGTCAGGCTGATGCCGTCAAGGGCAACCGAACCCTTGGCAATAACCTCGGCCCCGTATTCTTTGGGAAAGGCAAGGCGGCAGCACAGCGACTGACCCGCGCCCGTAACGCTGCGCACCGTAGCAAGGCAATCCACATGCCCGCTCACCAGATGCCCGCCAAGCCGGTCACCCATGGCCAGCGCCCTTTCCATATTGACCATGTCGCCGCCCTTGAGCTTGCCAAGGGTCGTGCGCGAAAGGGTTTCTGCCGAGGCATAGGCCGTAAACACGCCCTCGCCGTGGGTTTCTACCGACAGGCAAGCGCCGTTTACGGCAATGGATTCGCCATCTACAATAGAAGGCAGACTAAACAGAGGCCGCAGGGTAAACCTGCGTTCCGTGCCGCTGTCGTGCAGCGCCAGTACTTCGCCCTGTCCCTGAATGATGCCGGTAAACATGGTTGTCGCCTACGCCTTGGCGGCTTCCAGAGGCCGCAGGTGGATGTGTATGTCGTTGCCGCACAGGTGGGTGTTGCTCACGCGCATGCGCAGGGCTTCTTCAAGGCTCAGGGGCGCACGGCCAGAAAACAGCGGCAGGGCGTCTTCGTCACCCAGAATCATGGGCGCAAGGTGTAGGCGAAAATCGTCCACAAGGCCCGCCTCTAACAGACTCAGTGCCAGATGCCCGCCGCCTTCGCAAAGCATGTAGGGGCAGTGCAGTTCTTCCCACACCGCACGCAGCAAACCGGGAAAATCAGGCCCGCCGTGCATGCCGGGGCCAAGCGCCAGAACCCGCACGCCAATATCGCGCAAGGCTTTGGCCGTGGTAGAGGCTGCCGCTGCCGGGGAAACCATAAAAACAGTTTGCTCCGGGCGGTCTTTAAGCAGGTGAAAATCGGCATCAGGCTGCGGCAACCGCGAGGTAAGCACGCATGCCAATGGCTGCTGCCCGGCATTTTCGCCCCGCACAGTAAGCTGCGGGTTGTCGGCGCGGAACGTGCCGCCGCCCACAAGAATGGCCCCGCCGCACCTGCCAATGCCCGCGCGCAGTTCCTGAACCTCAAGGCGCGATTCTTCGCAGCTGATCCATTTGGACTGCCCCTTGCGGGTGGCAATGCGCCCGTCAAGGGTGGCGGCCATCTTAAGCATGACGTAAGGGCGCTTGTGTTGCTGCCATACCAGAAAATCTGCTGCAAGGTCGCGGCATTCCTGCTCGCAAACGCCTTCAATAACTTCAACGCCGCTGGCGCGCAGCTGGCAAGCGCCGCCGCAAGCCTGTGGGTTGGGGTCGGCAAGCCCCACCACAACCCGCTTGATGCCAGCAGCACGCACCGCATCGGTGCAGGGGGGCGTTTTGCCTTCATGGCAGCATGGCTCAAGGGTGACCACCAGCGTGCATTCTGCCGGGTCTATGCCACGGGCTGCGGCGTCCTTGATGCAGTCCACTTCCGCATGATCTTGCCCAGCTGCGTGATGCCAGCCGCGTGCCACGATTTGATCGTCACGCACAAGCACAGCCCCCACCGTGGGGTTGGGGCAGGTATGCCACCGGCCCTGTTCTGCAAGGGCGATGGCTTCACGCATAAAGGGAACATAATCCAGTTCAGACATGGCTGCCTACTCCGGCTTGGGCACTGATGACAGGCGGTGTAAAATCCAGTTTTTCCATCGTAACCCCGGCTTCCTTGAGCATTTGCTCCGCAAGTTCGTCCGGGTAATATTCTGCATAATAAATATGGCGGATACCGCAGTTGATAAGCATCTTGCTGCACAGCACACACGGGTGCGTGGTGCAATAAATTTCTGCGCCGCTAATATTAATGCCGTGCACAGCAGCCTGAATGATAACATTCTGCTCTGCATGCAAGCCTCGGCATATTTCGTGCCGCTGGCCCGATGGAATGCCCAGTTCCGTGCGCAGGCAACCCACCTCAAGACAGTGCGGAACCCCCGCCGGAGCACCATTGTACCCCGTAGCAAGAATCCGCTTGTCCTTCACCGCCACAGCACCCACCTTGCGCCGCGTGCACGTAGAGCGCCCGCTCACAAGATACGTGATGTTCATAAAATATTCCGGCCACGGCATTCGCTGCATAACACACACCCATATGTTGATTGGTGGTAGTGTACAGGCCGCTTGTAAAAATGCCAAGTTGCCTGTTGGGCTATTTTGTCGTGATGCTGCGTCAGGCTGCGTTTGCGGCTCTGGTCGTGTACCATAAGAGTACACTTCCGTCGCCGCTCACTTGCCTTCCTTGCCTGACGGCAAAATATCCCAACAGGGGCCGGGGCTATTTTGCCGTGATGCTGCGTCAGGCTGCGTTTGCGGCTCTGGCCGTGTACCGCGAGCAAATTTATTCTGAAATTGCTCGCTGCGGCTGAGAGATCAGCCGCCCGCCACGCAGGCGTCAGCGCGGTTTACCCGCGTGTTTAAGCGCCGGAGTGAGCGTCTAAACTCAACATATAACAGAGTACACTTCCGTCGCCGCTCACTTGCCTTCCTTGCCTGACGGCAAAATATCC
>CAYPRZ010000011.1:0-26716 GCA_964413315.1 uncultured Desulfovibrio sp.
GGAAACCCTGTTTGACGAACTGCGCCCACGCCTGCCCAGCCTACAACTGCCCTGCTATGTGAGCATGGCCGCTGGCAGCAAATTTGGCCCGGTCGGTGATGCTGCATTGATTGAGCTACGCGATGCTGGCAAGGAGTATCCGCTTTTTGGCGGATTGGTGGCCGAAGACCTCGATAATGCCATAATTTATTGTCACACGGCGCTTTCTCTTGTGTTGCTGCACATGAACCACGCGCCCGCCTTTGTGGCGCGGCCAGACCGTCATTGCGACTGGTGTCCTTACGCTTCTTTGTGCGCTGGTTAACAAGGTGGAATAAATATATTAAATATGGCTGTTGCGTCTCGTGACATTACCAGCTATGCTTCCCGGCAAACACAGGTATGCCCCATAAATCTAATGGTTCATCCGGTATGCCTTTTACGGACAGGACGGAGGTCTTGCAATGTCTCTTCCCGAACTCAAGATAGGTAATCTCACGGCCAGAATTCCCGTGGTACAGGGTGGCATGGGCGTGGGTATTTCTCTTTCTGGCTTGGCATCGGCTGTTGCCAATCAGGGCGGAATCGGCGTTATCGCCGGCGCCATGATAGGCATGAGAGAGCCTGACGTGGCCAAGGATCCCCTTACCGCCAACCTGCGCGCCCTGCGCAATGAAATACTCAAAGCCCGCGAACTCAGCAACGGTATCATCGGCGTAAACCTTATGGTGGCGCTTACTACCTTTAGCCAGATGGTGCGCACTGCCATTGAAAGCAAGGCCGACATCATTTTTTCTGGCGCTGGCCTTCCGCTCGACATGCCGCACCACCTGTTGCAGCTGTGCGAAGAAAAGAAGGAAGAATTTAAAACCAAGCTGGTTCCCATTGTTTCTTCGGCCAGAGCCGCCACGGTTATTGCCAAAAAGTGGGCCTCGCGCTTTGGTTACACGCCCGATGCCTTTGTGGTTGAAGGCCCCAAGGCTGGCGGTCATCTGGGCTTTAAGGCCGAGGAACTGCAAGACCCCAACCATTCCCTTGAAATTCTGGTGCCCCAAGTGGTTGAAGCCGCCAAGGCCATGGAAGACAAGTGCGGACGCGCAGTACCCGTTATCGCCGCTGGCGGCGTGTACACTGGCGCCGACATCATGAAGTTTCTGGAACTGGGCGCTTCTGGCGTACAGATGGGCACACGCTTTGTGGCCACCCACGAATGCGATGCCGATGACCGCTTTAAGCAGAGCTACCTTGCCGCGCGCGATGAAGACATCACAATCATCAAAAGCCCGGTGGGCATGCCCGGACGCGCCCTTGATAATGAATTCATCTCTGCCTCGCGCGAAGGCAAGAAAAAGCCCTTCAAGTGCGTGTTCCACTGCGTGCACACCTGCGAGCAGGAAAAAACGCCCTACTGCATTGCACAGGCGCTTATCAATGCCATGAAGGGCAACCTTGAACGGGGCTTTGCCTTCTGCGGTGCCAACGTGGCCCGTGTGAACAAGATCATCTCTGTGCATGAGCTGATGGACAGCCTGCAAAAAGAGTTTGACGAAGCCATGATCACGCTGAGCAAGAGCGTGCAGAACATGCAGAGCAAGCTCAACCTGAGCTCCAAGTAAGTTACTCCGCTTTCGCAATTATCAAAGCCGGGTCTGAAAATTTCAGGCCCGGCTTTTTTTGTGGTGAAAATAGGAGATTTGCGCAGCAGAATAACTATTTTTCGGCCATGCGGCGTGCGCAGTCGGGGCAGCGCTGGTGCAAATCGCGTGCGTTGGCGTCAATATCTATGGCGGCGCGGCCCAAATAGCCATCGGCAAGCGCTGCGCATTCGTGCTCGTCAACGGGCGAGCTGTGTTTAAATCCACGGAGGGTCATTTCTGCCACCAGCTCTTGGTGTCTGGCAAAAATGCGCTGCGGGTCCACAAGCCCACCAGAGAGGAATCCTTCAATATTCTTACCCCGGCGCAAGCTGCCAAGCAGCATATGCAGTTCCACATGCTCACCCAGCAGGTGTTTGCGGCACATGCCAGCCGTGGGCAGCATCCACATACGCATCATGCTCTCCGCAAATATTGATTATGCAGTTTCAAAAAAATGGAGGGGCTTCTCTGCCCTGCCCCAAAACCATGCCCCAAACATTGGCTCTTGCCACAAGTGTGTACGAATTTGCACTGGACAACAAGGGTGCTGCAATACGTGCGCGGCAAGCAAGCATGAATCTCTGTGGGTACACAAAAAAGGCCCGAATCCGAAGATCCGGGCCTTGTGTATGGCGTGGTATCGACTAGGTAACTAGTCGTTGACCGTGCGGGAGTATTCGAGGGCCTTGGCCTGTTCCTCGAAGTTCTGGAAGCCAGAGTGATGCAGGGCATCCTCTACTGTTTCGTCCCAGTTCCACGTGGCGTAGATCACAGGCTTGTGGAAGGTGGAACGGAAGCTCTGGAGTTCGGAGCGGTAGAAGCCTTCCTTGGGCGTGTCGAGGTGCTCGCGGAACTGTTCGTGCCTACGCTGCAACTCGCCTTCGTACCATTCCTGAATATCCTGAGGTTCCTTGTACTTCTTGAGGATATGACCGTAGCCGGTCTTTTCCATCAGGTCGGCAAGGCGCTTGTGGTGCTGCGAGGCAAGCCATTTGCCAAGGTCGGCGGCAGAATGGCTTTCCGCTTCCACGGCTGCGATGTCAAACACGGTCTGGTAGTACGTATCGGGCACAACCGAGGCGGATGTGATGCCAGCAATGGCAACCAGACCGCGCAGGATAATGCTGTTGGATACGCCCTGACCGCAGAAGCCCACCTTTTTGGCGTACTTCTGGCCGGTGAAGATGCTGACCAGAATGGCCCACACAACCGCCGGATCTTCTTCGTCATAGATGTGTGACAGACGCGCATTGTCGCGGTCGGTCGCCAGCACCATCTGGGTCATGTCGTTGGAGCCGATGGAGAAACCATCGAATTCCGTAATGAACTGCTTGGCCAGAATGGCGTTGGAAGGCAGCTCGGACATGAGGATGATCTTCAGGCCGTCCTGACCGCTCTTGAGCTTGTGAACCTGCTCAAGGTAGCTGCGCATGGAGCGGGCTTCTTCCAGCGTGCGCACAAAGGGCAGCATCATGCGCAGGTTAGAGCCGCCGTACACGCCACGGGCCAGCTTGAAGGCTTCAATTTCCCAGTCGTGGATATTGCGCGAAACACCACGGTAGCCAAGCATGGGGTTGTCTTCGACATGTTCGAAGAGGCTGCCACCAAGCAGGTTGCGGTATTCGTTGCTCTTGAAGTCGGTGGTACGGTAAGTGATGGGCTTGCCGTAGAAGGCCATGGCAAAGAGCGCAAGGTTCTGGGCCAAGGTCTGGACGTAGTGTTCCTTACCGGTACGGAAGCCACGGGCCTTGATCATGCCGCGGATTTTATCGGTAAGGTTGCGCAGGTCGTCCATTTCCTTTTTCAGACCAGAGCGCAGGCTCACTTCTTCACGCAGGCGGTTGATGTTATCAAGCAGCTTGGTGACTGCGGGTAGTTCGCGGATGCGGAGCACCTGTTCGTCAACGCAGGCTTCAATTTCAGCCGCGCGCTTGCCAGCTTCGGGATCAGACGGGTTCAGCAGGGCCAAAGCGTCGTCGTAACCCATGATGATGCGCACATGATCGGCCAGATCGTTGGAGGTCTTGAGCACTTCAATACGGCGTGAGGCCATTTCTAGGTGCTGGTCAATCTTGTGGTCAAGCTCGCGCATTTTGCGGTGCTGCAACAGCACGTCTTCTGCATTGAGGCTCTTGCTCGATTCGGCAAATGCTTCAACCTCGGCGGCGAGGCCGGTAACTTCGCCCACGTATTCACGCAGGTTGAAGTTAAACACAATCAAACCAGCGGCCATCTGCTCGCGCAGCACCTTGGAAAGGCGGTTTTCAAGCTCTTTCAGCTTGTTATGAACCACGTTTTCCAGTTCGCCGCTGTCAAAAGCCTCCAGAGCCTGCGGGTGGATGCTGATGTTACCCAGCATGAATTCCGCACGCAGCAGGCCCACCTCAAACTGCGCAAAGTTGCGCAGCCGCGAGAGAAACAGCGCCTGACCCACGTCGGCCAGCACAAGGCCAACCTTGGTTTTGGTGGCAGGAAGCTTGGAGAGATCCATTTCGCCGCCCACAAGGTGCAGGGGCAAAAGGCCACGATAGATTTTACCGCGCGTACCGTCAACGGTCACTTCCGCACCGTCAAGGGCACGCAGCACGTCAAGGCGCTGAATGCCGATAACAGCGGCAATGCCAAGCTCGCGCGAGGTAATGGCCGCGTGGCTGGTGTCGCCGCCCACGTCTGCCATGATGGCCGAGGCCACACGCATGCCGGGAACCATGTCCGGGTCGGTGCGTTCGGCTGCCAGCACGTCGCCCTTGGCGATTTTGTTCAGCTCAAGGGCCGAACGCAAAAAGCGCACAGTGCCCTGACCAGCGCCGCGTGAAGCGCCGTTGCCTTCAATAAGCACTTCGGCTTCGGCTGCGGCCTTGGCGTCCACCTCGCGGCGACGCATGAAGATGGTGTGGGGATGCAGCTCAAGGTCGTCGTTCCAGCGGGTTTCGGGCCGCGCCTGCACAAACCAGAGCTTGTCGTTGGCATCAATGCAGAATTCCGTATCCATGATGATGCCGCCGTAAGCCTTGCTTACAGCACGCACACCTTGGGCAACGCGCTCGGCCTGACTGAGCGAAAGCGCCCAGCGCAGAGCCTCAAGCTCGGAAACTTCAACCTCGCGGGTTCCGCCGCGTTCGTCATAGACGATCTTCATGTCTTTGCAGCCCATCTGACGGATGACAACTTCGCCACCGTCGTCGCGCTGGAAGACATACAGCTTGTCGGGGGTAACCTTGCCGCCCACCACAGCCTCGCCGAGGCCGTAGCTTGCGTCTATGCTGACCAGCTCGCGGCGGTCAGTACCACGGCAGCCCGTGGCGGTATCAGCCGAAAAGGCCGTGCCCGAAATGACCGGGTTGATCATCTGCATCATGCAGACAGAAAGCGAGGTGTGCTCAATGGCCCACTCAAGCTTGGCGGTTTCTGCAATGCTTTCGTCGCCGGTTTCTTCGGCCTTGGCCAGCGCATCGAGGATGGCCTCGCGGCGGTAGGTCATGGAACGCAGATTGTAAGCAGACGAGCAGTCCCAGTGGTAGGCTTCCACAACTCTGTCTTCACCCACCATGTTAAGGTAGGTATCTTGAAGACCAGCAAAGGCCTTTTTGCGCGAATCTTCGCCAGCGGCAGAAGAACGCACGGCCACGGGGGTCATGTCGTCTTCATTTTCGCGGCAGATGGCGCGGTAGGCACCGCGCACAGCTTCGGCAACCTCGTGGGGTACCTCAACAGACAAAATGGCCGCCTGCACCATAACCGAGCGCTTGCGCAACTGGTCGATGCCCTCTGGCGAGGTGGCAAAGCCTTCTACTATATTGTTAATAAAGGTGCGCAGCTTGGTGTGCGACTGCTCACCTTCCGCCAGCGCGGCCTGCTGAATCTGCTTGCCGAGCTGACGCACGAACTTCTGCAAGAAGTCCGGATCCTGATTAATTTCCGGGTCGTTCCAGTCAATGCGCCCATATTCGCGGTCTACGACGCTGCGCACCACCCTGCCGTTGACCTTTGTTTCATCCAACAGATGATGAAAGGCAATGGACGAGATGGCGCGGAAATGGGGCGCCTGAATGCCCTGAATCTGGCTGATCAGAGCAGTGTTGTAGTTCTTACCACCAACAAGCAACTCCGCTTCGGGACCAATCTGCACAATTTCGGCGCCATCAAGCACCAATTTTTTATGAACTGCCTCAGGCGCGTTGACCTTGGGTTTGTTCTGCGCAGGTTTGGCGGCGGGACTCTTAGACATGTCTTCCTCCGGTTTGGGAAACAGAAGCTTTACAACCTTGGAAATTGTATATCGCCATGAAGGAACTGTCCACAAATTCCAGCACAGTGCGTGCTAAATTAGCTGACGCGTGCTCCACAGTGGGGACAGAAGGCGATGTTATCCATAGGAATAGGCTGGCCGCAGGCTTCATTGCCGCACACACGCGGCACCGGCCCCAGCTCGACAATAAGCTCACCTTCTCTGACCGAAACCATTTGCTTGTTTTCTTTGAAATCTGCGGTTTTGAGCACACGCTTTACCATGCCATCCACAGGGGCCAAAACGGCTTTTTCCTGCTTCATGATGGACACGTTAAAGAGCTCCTCGCCCGCCTTAACCACATCACCGGGGTGCACATACATGACCCACAAATCGCCATTGCTGGGCGCGGCCACATGCATTTTGTTGGCCGGATCAGCCATAAGCGTGCTTTTTGCGCCATTGCCCGATGGCTGCCGAACCTGAACTTCACAGCTCATGAATTCAGAGTCGAGCACATAGCGGCAAATGGAGATGCCCGCATCGTTGGGATTAGAAATGCTGAGCAGCAACAGGTGGTGGGGCTTGCCGCTGCTGTCGTTAAAGTACAAGTCCTGACCAACTTTCAGGCCTTCAAACCACACGTGCAGGGGCAAGTTGTTGGGGTCGCCAAACTTTGCCTTGAACTGAATGGTTTTGAGCGCGTCAGCCGGATGGTTGAGGTACAACACGAACTCTTCGTCATTGGGCTTGCGCTTGAGTATTTCCGTGCAGGCCTTTTCTTCGGCAGCCAGATTGACCTCAACCAAAGATTCAAGCGGAGAATCTTCTGTGCGGGCAGCCATGGCGCTTTTCCAGTCAGAGCCAAAGGCGCTCTGATAGACCCAGTCTGCCGGAAAACCAAGCGGCAGCTTGCCAAACTTGCCTTGCAGCAGGTTGCGGAAGGCGTCGTTGCAGTCCTGATAGATGTTCAGGCGGGCGCGGCGCATTTCGTCGGTAAGTTCACTTTCCTGCATGCGGGTAACCTGACCCAGCACTTCAAGCAGGTAGCGCACTTCGTCTTCACCACCCCGCTTCCACGCGCCAGTAACAGCCAAAAAGGCCGTGTTCCAAGTAATCTGCGAACCGGGGGTCACATCATGATAGCGCACAATCTGGCGGGTGCCTTCAAGGAACTTGAGCATGTAGGGCAACAGGTGAATGTAGCCCTGCTTCATGGCGCCTTCTTGCGAGGAAGAGGTGGCCCCGCCAGGCATGCCATGGCGCGTTACGTCATAGTCAATGCCTTGGAAGTACGGCGCGCAGTAGCGGTCGTAGTAGGGCATGATCTGCTTGCAAACAAAGTTTGCGTCGCGGATGGCGTTTTTGTCGAGGCTGCACTTAAGGCCCAGCTCGTCTTCAATGTAGGCCATGGTAGAGAGCACATCGCCCTGACCGTAAGAACGCACCGCAGAGCCAAGGCCCACGTCGATGATGTGGGCGCCAGCCTTGGCGGCAGCACCGCACGAGGGCACAAACAGACCGTCGGTGTAATGCCTGTGGTAGTGCAGAACAAGTTCCGGCCATGCTTTGCGCAGTGCTTTTACCAGTTCGTCCATAAAGCGCGGCGGGCAAACACCGGCCATGTCTTTAAGGCCCAGAATGATGTTGCGCGAGGCTTCCTTGGGGCTTGCGCCCATAATGTCGCCCACCATGCGCAGCATGGCTTCTGTAACGCCCAGATAGTGCTGTACGTCAAAGCCTTTGGCCCACGACATGGAAATGGCTGGCTGGAAGATAATATCCTTGCGGCTCATCACCACTTCGGCAATGGGGCGCATGTTTTCCACATGGTTCAAAAAGTCGAAACAACGCACAACCTGATAGTGGTCGCAGATCATCTCGCCGGTTTTGAGCATGAGGTTGCGCGGCTGCGGCGTATACCCAAGCACGTTGGTGGAGCGCACCAGCAGCTGCTTGAGGGTTTTGGGCGCAAAGCGGTTCCATTCCTTGGCTTCAGTGAAGGGGTACGTCATGTTGGCCAGCATGGCCACATGGAAGTGCTCACCACCACCGTTTTCAAGCTAGAAAAATCCCAAATTGTCAAGGTAGGGGCCCATCAGCCTGTCTTCGGCAAGGCGCAGCCTGTTGCCAGAGTTGGACTGCGTGAAGTCGCGCGTGGTGGTATCAGAAAAATGCACCAAACCCGAATCGCGAATGTAGTCAAGCGTAGCCATACGGTCGCCCTGCGGGTAAGGCGAGGGCTGACGGCGGGTGCCCGTGGTTATGGGCGGCAGCACCGGCTCAAAGGGGCCAAGACAGGGAGTGCTGCTTGAACGGTATTCGCCCAGCTGAACATAGGGGTTAAAGCCCTTGGCCGAAATTTCGGCCACCAGCTTGGCAAGGCGCTCGCCTTCTGGCGCAAGGTCGGTGTAGACCATGAGCTCAGGATGCGTGGCGATGAAGTTGGTATTGATGCCGCCCTGCTTGAACAGGGGGTGCTTTATCACCTGACGGAAGAACGGAATGGTGGTTTTAATGCCGCCAATCACGTATTCGCTTAGCGCTCGTTCGGTGATGCCCAGAATTTTTTCCCAGTCTGTGGCATACGAAATGAGCAACGCGCCCGCCGAGTCGTAGTTGGCAGGAAACTCATAACCGGCGCTGATATTGGAATCAAGGCGCACGCCGGGGCCGCCGGGCGACACATAGCGCGAAATGAGGCCAGAATTGGGAGCAAAGTTATCCTGCGGGTTTTCGCAATTTATGCGCACCTGCATGGCCCAGTAAGAAGGACGCTGGCTTTCCTCGCGGTAGCGCAGTTCCGCACCAAAGGCCACGGCAATCTGCTCTTCCACAAGGTCGATGCCGTAGCGGCATTCGGTAATGCCGTGCTCAACCTGCAAACGGGTATTTACTTCAATAAGATAGGGCGTTCCGTCGGGGGTAACGAGGAATTCGACCGTGGCAAGCGAGTGGTAACCCACAGCGCGCACAAGGCGGCGTGAGTAATCCTTGAGCCTGTCGCGCAGGGTCTTGGTAAGGCCCGGCCAGGGTGAAGGCGTAATTTCAATAAGTTTCTGGTGGTTGCGCTGCACTGTGCAATCGCGTTCGTCAAAGGCAAACACGTTGCCGTACATGTCGGCAATAACCTGAATCTCAATGTGGCGCACATCTGCAAGGAATTTTTCAACAAACAGGCGCGGGTTGCCAAACGAGGCCTGAGCCATGGTAGAAGCCTTGAAAAAGGCATCTTCCAGATCAGCTTCGTTGTGAATGGCAAAAATACCGCGACCGCCGCCGCCACCTTCTGCCTTAAGCATGATGGGCAGCCCGATCTCGCTGATAAGTTTGCGGGCGGTGGAAACATCCACGGCTCCATCAGAGCCGGGCACAACAGGAATGCCTAATTTGCGGGCCACTTCACGAGCCTGAACCTTATTGCCCAACAGGTTCATGGCCTCGGCGGTTGCGCCGATAAAGGTAATGCCCGCCTCTTTGCAGCGCTGCGGAAAGCGCGTGTCCTCGGAAGCAAACCCCCAGCCGGGGTGAATGCCGACTACGCCACGTTGCTTGGCCTTGTCGATGATGCGGTCAATGTCAAGATACGCACGAGGGTCTGAACCCAGCAGCATCAATTCCTGTGCCGTAGAGGCAGCAGGGGCCGTTTTGTCCACATCTGTCGCAGTCATTGCCGCCACCGCGTCAAAACGTTCGCGGATAGAGCGACAAATACGACGGGCCGGAATACCACGGTTAGCAACCAGTATAACCTTGCCCTTCAAATAATCCTGTACTTCCGAGAATGTCTTGTTGGCCATGCCTTTCAGCCCTTTTCAACCGGCGCATTTCTGCCTACGCGCCAGCGTTAGACGGCGAAAACACGCATACGTGCTTCGCATTGGGCGGCGATGCCCCCAAGCCTAACCTGCCAAAATGACTGTGATCCCCATCATTTTTGCGCAGGGCTCAGCCGGAGACTACCGCAAATGAATTCCTCAAGCCGTCCGTTGATGTTAAGACACAGGCCGCCTGACGTTCCTAAGCCCGCCAGCCAGCCGCGCACAATGTTTTCATCGTCACGCAGCTCCACGTTCTCGCCGCGCCAGAGCAAAAGAGACTCCGCGCGTTTCCTCCACCCCTCAGGAAAAGAGTGGCAGTCAATATATGCTGAAAACATGCGCTTTACAAGGGTTTGCCACAGTGCTTCAGCCGTATAATGCACAATCATGATCGATTTATGCTGATTTTTTAGGCAGGTTGCCTCAAGAGCGGCATCTGCCCGCATCTGTTCTGCGGGGGGAGCCCAGCAAACATTAATGCCAATACCTGCCAGCAGCACCCCGCCCCGTTCTTCAAGCAGAATACCTGCCACTTTTTGCGGCTGGTTGTCCGCGCCGCACACCACAAGGTCGTTGGGCCATTTAAGGCGCACCTGCCAGCCGTCTTGCGCCAGCGCTTCGGCCAGCAGCATGCCCACGGCGGGCGCTGCCGCAGTGCCGTCAAAAGGAGCGGCCAGCGGCAAACGCAGGGCTGCATACAGGTTGCCAACAGGCGAATGCCATTGCCGCCTAAGCTGCCCGCGACCGTCTGTCTGGCTGTAAACCTGCACGCTGTCCCACGGTTCAAGCCAGCCGCGCGCGGCAAGGTGCGCAGCCGTATCAAGGCACGAACCAACCTGCCCAAACCGCCAGATATGTGGAACAAAATTTGCGCCAGCTACAGCGGTAGTGCTTCCCTCAGGGTGTTGGCTGTGGCATGATACGGGCATGGAACTTTACCTCGTTGGCGGCGCAGTGCGCGACCTTTTGCTTGGGCGCAGACCCATAGATTTTGATTTTGCCTTTGACGGAAGCATGCCTGATTTTTTGGCTGCCCACCCAGAGGCTGTACGCGTTGGCAAAAGTGTGGATGTCTGCCTGTGGCACGGGCGCGAGTGCATGCCCCTGCGCGGTGGAAGCCTTGCGGCAGACTTTGAGTCGCGCGACCTCACCATCAACGCATTGGCGCTTGACACTGCTGGCCGGCTGCATATGCATCCGCAGGCCTTGCAAGACCTGCGCAACAGCCTGTTGCGCCCAGCATCCCCCACAGCCTTTGCCGACGACCCCACCAGAGTTTTTCGGCTGGCGCGCTTTGCGGCCCGCTGGCCCAGCTGGCGCATTGACCGCGAGGCCTTTATCCAAATGCGTGCCCTCACGGGCCAGCAGCTTGCGGCCCTGCCCGCCGAAAGGGTTGCGCGAGAAATGCTTAAAGCGCTGGTAGGGCCGCGTCCGGCACGGTTTTTTCGCGTACTAGCACAAGGCAACTGTCTGCGGCCGTGGTTTGAAGAGCACGAACAGGCGCGGCATATCCCCGCTGGGCCAAAGCAATGGCACGCCAACAGCGTGCTTGGGCACAGCCTGCGGCTTATGGACGAGCTGGCGGGTGATGCCATGGCCGTGTGGATGGCCCTTTGCCACGACATGGGAAAAATCACCACTGACCCTGCCCTGCTGCCGCACCACTATGGACACGAAGCGCGGGGTGTGCCGCTTGCGCTTGCGCTTGCCAAACGGTTGCGGCTGCCAGCTCTTTACGCCAGAGCTGGTGCACTGGCCGCGGAAGAACACATGAAAGCGGGCATGTTTGGCACGCTGCGGGCGGGCACGCGCCGCGATCTGCTCTGGCGGGTCAACCAGCTTGGACTTTCAGGGCCTTTTTGGAAGCTGGCCGATGCCGACAGCAGTTCACAGGTCAGCGCGCTGGCTTATCCTGCCCTTGAGACAATTACCGCCGTGCGTCTGCCGGTAGAATGGCACAACCGTGGCGAAGAATCTGCCCGCAAGCTGCGCGAAATGCAGTGTATGGCCCTTGCGGCCCTGCGCAAAAAACAGGCTGCCTAGCGGTGCGGGCGGCAGTCTTGAATGCGCAGTGTGCCCGCTGGTTCTGATCAGGCCACAGCCTGAGTGGCCGCATCCATAAAAATTTGGCTTACCATATCCATCTGTTCGCTGTGATCAAGCCCACACAAATGGGCCATGCCGTGCGCCAGCAGGCGCAACGCATGTTCTGCGGGCTCCTGCCCGTACAGCAAGCACTCCCTGTGCAGTGTGTCGAGTGAGAACAAAAGAGTGCCGGGGGTGTCGCTTCCACCGGGGAACGAAAGCACGTTTGTGGGGCCCGTGCAGCCAAGGCAACGCCTGTTTGCCACGCCGATAGAGGCATCATCCAGCAGGTGCAGCTCAACAGCAGGGGGAGGACAAGGAACCTGCACCTTGCCACATGTCGCAAGCATTGCCGCAAGGGCGGCCATAAGTTCGCGTTTGTCGAGGGGCAGCAGCCATGCCGCAGCAGTATAGCGGCTAAAAATGCGCACCGATTCCTGTGGGTGAACCGAGGGGCTCAGACGCATGGGCCTATGCCTGCCCCTTGCCCGATGGGTGCAAAACAACCGCAGAGGCTGCGCCGGGTTTGGCGCTGGCAGGGCCGCCCGGCAGGGCCTTTATTGCAGATGCCTGTTCGTCCGCAGGATTTTCAGTGTCTGGCTTGTCGGCAGCTGTTTTTTCGGCACAGGGCTTGTCGCCACATGCTTTACCCTGTGCTGCAGGGGCAAGTGCCGTGGCCCCTTGGGCCTGTGCAGCGCCAGCTCCGTTGCCATTGCCGTTTTTGCCGTTGGTCTTGCCATCGGCCTTGGCTGCGTCAATGCGGGCATCGGGGTAGGCGATGCGCTGGTGGAAAATACCGGTAAGAATACGCAAAAAGTTCTCACTCAAGAAGTGCAGGTCTTTGAAGGTCAGCTCTGATTCGTCCAGCTGACCTTCTGAAAAAATGCCCTTGATGATGGTATCGATGTGCGACTTGATGCGTGCGGGCGTGGGGTCGCTGAGTGTGCGGCTTGATGCTTCTACCGAGTCGGCCAGCATAAGAATGGCGGCTTCCTTGGTTTGCGGGCGCGGCCCAAGGTAGCTGAAGTCTGATTCACGCGGCTTTTCGCCCTGATTCAGGGCCTTTTGATAAAAGTAGCGTATCAGCCGTGTGCCGTGGTGCTGGCTAATGATGTCGGCAATATCCTGACCAAGTTTGTAACGTTCGGCCAGTTCCGTGCCCTTTTTGACGTGCGAAAGCAAGATGAGCGCACTCATTGAGGGGGCCAGTTTGTCGTGCTTGTTGGGGCCGCCAAACTGGTTTTCAATAAAGTATTCTGGGTACGAAAGCTTGCCCACATCGTGGTACAGCGCTGCAACCTTGCACAGCAGGCTGTTGGCGCCAATGGCCTTGGCTCCGGCCTCAACCATGTTGGCGACCACCAGCGAATGGTGGTATGTGCCGGGCACGGTAACCATAAGCTCCTGCATGAGGGGCTGCTCAAGGCTCATAAGCTCCATAAGGCGGAAACGCGTACTGTAGCCAAACGAAATTTCAAGCACAGGGCTTACGGCAAACAGCAGAATAAGCGAAAGCACACTGTTGATGAACACGGCCAGCAGTTGCATGGGCATAACGCCCGGTGCGCTGTGGGCCAGCAGGGTTGCGCCAAACCAGATGATGGACTGGCCGATGGTGAGCGGCACAATGCTCCACACTACATCCTGACGGCTCTGGGCATTGGTAACAAGCCATGTGGCCAGCATACCGCCAAGAAAATGCAACAGGAACAGCGAAAACTGCGCCTGAAACATGAGCATGGTAAAGAATGACAGCAAAAGCGCCATGGTACAGTAGCGCCGAGCGGCAAAAACCATGGCCACCAGCCCCACTGCCCCGGCTACGGGGTAGCCCACGGCCAGCGAGCTCATAAATGTGAGGCTGTCATTGCGCATGCCCAGCACATACACGGCCTTTGCCCCAACACTAAAAAGCAGCAAAAGCAGCGAGATAAGCAGCATATCCTTGCAACGCAAAGGCGTGCCGGGCTTGCCGCTGGGGGCAACAAAAAAACCGATGGAAAGCACCAGAGAGCACAAAAAGGCCCCGGCGGCGATATCCCAGCGCATGGGATCAGAGGCGGATTTGTAAAGCGTTTGCAGCTTGATCTGCTGTTCGCGGCTTACCCGCTCGCCCTTGCGCAGCACAATTTCGCCCTTTTGTATCTGATAATACACGGGCTCAACCATGGACATAACAGCATTGCTGCGCTTTTGGGTCGATTCCCTGTTCAGGGTCAGCGACGAGGGCATGGTTGCGGAAAGCAGAATGTTGATGGCGCGCCGCGACTGCGGATTGAGCGAAGAAACCTGACGTATTTGTGCAGAAATTTCTGCAAGGTACGATTGAACGTCGGGCAGGCTGGCCACATCGGGGCGCAGCATTTCAGTGCTGGTGTCAAGATTGCGCACAATTACGCCAGAGCGCTCTACCCGCGCCGAGCGAATATCACCCACAAGGCCCTCGGCCATGTGGTCGCGTATCTGGGGCAGAATTTCATCGGCAACCGCAGGGGTCAGTTCTTCCACCAAGCGGTGCACCGGCCCATCGTGTCCGGCATGGTAATCTACGCCGTTGTTAAGATTGCGCAGTATTTCGACAATACGGTTCTGAAAGGCCGTAAAGGGCTCAAGACTCAAATCATACACAGGCGGTTGCAACAGCTGCACCTGCTTGCGGCGGGCCTTGGTAGCCTGCACGTCTTCAACCAGAATGTCGCGGTCGGCAATAACGTCTGTTTCTGCCACCTGCCCCGCCACATATACGCGGGGTACGGCCTCAAAGTTGGCCCCTGCCAGCAAACCGATAAACAGCAGGGTAAGCACCAGAACAGAGAGCCCCAGACCACAGTGGTGTCGGGCTCGCAACATGTGGATGAGGGCCGGAATGCTAGCTGGACGAGCCGCTTTTTTCTGCATTATCATAGGCGTTTACAATAGCTCCCACCAAGGGATGACGCACAACGTCAGCCTTGGAGAAGTGGTGCACGGCGATGGTTGGAACTTTGGCAAGAATATTCAGGGCATGAATGAGGCCAGAGCGTGGGCGCTGGCCGCCCGGCTGCATGGGCAGGTCGATCTGGGTGGTGTCACCCGTTACGACCATGCGCGAGCCAAAACCCATGCGGGTAAGAAACATCTTCATCTGTTCCTGAGTGGTGTTTTGCGCCTCATCCAGAATGATAAAGGCGTCATTGAGGGTGCGCCCGCGCATAAAAGCAAGCGGAGCAACTTCAATGGAACCCACCTCAAGCATGGAGGCCACCTTGGGCTGTGGCATCATGTCGTGCAGGGCGTCGTACAGGGGGCGAAGATAGGGATTAACCTTGTCGGCCAGATCACCGGGCAAAAAGCCCAGACGTTCGCCAGCTTCTACCGCCGGGCGCGTCAGCACGATGCGCTTGACCTTGTGCTGCTGAAACATGGAAAGCGCCATGGCCACGGCCAGATACGTTTTGCCCGTACCGGCTGGGCCCACGGCAAAAACAAGCTCGTTGCGCCGCAGCAGGTCAAGGTAGGTGCGCTGGGCCACATTGCGGGCCGTAACCGTTTTGCGGGGCGTGTTGACGAACACCGCATCCTTGAAAATTTTTTCAAGGTTCAGACCGGGATCCGCCCGCAGCATATCGTAGCTGCGGGTCACGTCCTGCTGGCTGAGCGATGTGCCACCGCGCAACAGTTCGTAGAGCTGCACAAACACGTTGCACAGCAGCTGACGCACGTTCATGTCGGGGCTTTCAATAAGAATGCTGGCGCCACGGCTGCCAATATTGGCCCCGCTGGCTGCGGCCAGCAGCTCAAGATGCGCATTGTGAGGGCCAAACAGCTGGTTGGCTAAAGCGGGATCGTCGAATTCGACGGTCTCAAGCATGGAGGAATGTACTGCCATAGCCGCTCTCTAGCCTATTTCAGTGTGCCTGTCCATTACTGGAGTTCGGCAAATGGATATTTTTCATACCTGCTGGCTGTGTAAACCCGACAGACAGGAAAATTTGGCTGGCCTGAAATATGCATAACTACTTCCAAATGAGCAAATAAGCCCGTCACGGCACTCTGTTGCGGGCAAAAAATGCCGAGGAGTGATTATGAGCAGCGTATCGGGCATCAACACCTACACAAGTGGAATGTACCAGTGGCAAAACCAGAAGCTGAGTACGTCCACTTCTGGCAGCTCCTCCTCCAGTTCTGGCAATTCATCAAGCTCGCTGAGCCAAATGCTCGGCAGCAACAGCATATCGGGTCAACTTTCAAGCATGGTTGAGCTGACAAAATACGCCATGGATGCCATGGGCCTTGAAAGCGACAGCCGCGTTACCTTTAGCCAGATTACCAAGTACCGCGAAAAGCTGAACACCGAGTTCAACACCGCCGTCAAGGAAGGCCTTGAAAAACTAGGCGTCAGCGATCCTTCAAGCGTTACATTTACTTTGGCAGAGGATGGATCACTTACGGCCACCAGCGCCAACGCCACCGATCAGGCAAATGTTCAGGCATGGCTTAAAGGCAATGCTGCCATTGGCAAGGATTTGCGCACGGCCCTGACCAATGCGGGCGTAAGCGGCAGCACCGCTGTTTCCATGACTGTGGATAGCAGCGGCAAACTTACTGCTGCCAGCAACACCGACAGCGCCAACAAGGCCACCATTCAGGCCGTGCTTGATAATTCCAAGCTTGGCAGCACGCTGAACACAGGTATGAAAAGCCTAGCCGTGAGCAGCGATGCAAAATTTACCCTTAAGGCCAACGAAGACGGCAGCATTAGCGTTGAAAGCAGCGATGCCGCCACCAAG
This sequence comes from uncultured Desulfovibrio sp., assembly GCA_964413315.1. Lineage (GTDB taxonomy): Bacteria > Desulfobacterota > Desulfovibrionia > Desulfovibrionales > Desulfovibrionaceae > Desulfovibrio. The sequence goes on from CAYPRZ010000011.1 coordinate 16,520, forward strand.
GCCGCCGTACAGAAGTTTTTTGATAACAACCCTGCCTTGGTAAAGAAATTTGGTCAGATACAGGCGCTCTCAGGCTTGGACGACGCCCGCAAATCCTTGCAGGTTTCGCCCTCGGACCTTCGCAAACGTATTGAGGTAGAATCCATGGCTGCATGGTGGGCGGGCTCTGGCAGCACCAGCAATTCTTTTGGCAATTATTCCAACGGCAGCCTTTCCATGCTTAACGGCCTTAACCTCAGCGTTTAAGCAGTTTCAGCGCGCTGCGCTGTTCTTTTGTCGCAAAAAAATCAGCGGAGCCCGGTATTGCCGGAACTCCGCTGATTCGTTTTTAGCTGAGTAAGGCGGTTGCTACAGCTTTTTGGCCAGCAGCTCATTTACCAAAGCAGGATTGGCCTTGCCCTTGGTGGCGCGCATAATCTGCCCCACAAAAAAGCTGATGAGCTTGGTTTTGCCGCCCCGGTAGGCTTCAACCTCTGCGGGATTGGCTGCAATAACTTCGTCCACGGCGGCTTCAAGCGCCGAAGTGTCGGATATCTGCACCAGCCCTTTTTCCTTAACGTAGACTTCGGGCATAACGCCCAGCTCAAAAATATCGCCAAAAATATCGTTGGCCATCTTGGCGCTGATGGTGCCGCCGTCAACCAGCCGTACCAGTTCGGCCAGAGCCTCTGGCTTCATGGCCCATGCTGCGGGGTCGGCAGCACTAAGCCCACGGGTGTTGCATTCGCGCAGCAGCGGGCCAAGCACAAAGTTGGCAACCTTTTTGGGGTCAGCCTTGGCGGCGGCTGTTTCAAAAAAGTCGGCCAGCCCCCTGCTCTGCACCAGCACTTCGGCCTCTGCCTCTGGCAGACCGGCCATTTCCACAAAGCGGGCTACGCGCAGCTGGGGCAGCTCTGGCATTTCGGCGCGCCAGCGGCTCATTTCTTCATCGGTAATATCAATGGGCAGAATGTCCGGGTCGGGGAAGTAGCGGTAATCGTGCGCTTCTTCCTTGCTGCGCATGGAGGCAGTGGTGTTTTTTACGGCATCGTACAGGCGGGTTTCCTGCACAACCTTGTCGCCGTCGTCCAGCACATCCTGCTGGCGCGCAATTTCGTATTCAATGGCGCGCTGTACATTGCGGAAAGAGTTGAGGTTTTTCAGCTCGGAGCGGGTTCCAAAGGGCTCTGTGCCCACGGGGCGCAGCGATACGTTGGCATCACACCTAAAACTGCCCTCTTCCATGTTGCCGTCGCACACCCCAAGGTAGGTCACAATACTGTACAATGCCTTGAGGTAGGCCACAGCCTCGGCGGCAGAGCGCATGTCCGGCTCGGAAACAATTTCGACCAGAGGTGTGCCCGCGCGATTGAGGTCAACATAGCTCAAATTTTCGCCCTGAGCATGAATATTTTTGCCCGCGTCGTTTTCCATATGGATACGGGTGATGCCCACGCGTTTGATGCGGCCGTCTACGTTTACTTCAAGGTGGCCATGCTCGCAGATGGGCAGTTCAAACTGCGAAATCTGGTAGCCAGCGGGCAAGTCGGGGTAAAAATAGTTTTTACGCGCAAAAATGGAGCGCGTATTGATGGCGCAATTGGTGGCCAGACCAACCATGGTGGCATAGTGAACCGCCTGCCGGTTGGGCACGGGCAGAGCGCCGGGCATGCCGGAGCACACTTCGCACACATTGGCGTTGGCGGGCTGCCCAAATGTTGTGGGGCAGGAACAGAACAGTTTGGAGGCCGTGGCAAGTTGCACATGCACTTCAAGGCCAATCACGGCTTCATAGGCGGCCATAGGTCAAATTACTCCCTCAGCGGGGTTCAGCCCCGTAATCGCGCGGCAAAAGCGCCGCTCTGCGCATACGCGCTTGCTAGAGCATGTTCAAGATGAAACTGCCCTAAACCAGATATCCGACAGCCATGGCTGCCATTTTAAACGCCGTTACGTCCGTGCGGAATGCTGGCGTCAAAATACTTGCCCACCCCGTATTCACTCCTGCGGAAAAACCGCCGGGGATCGGGGCCGATGATCTGCATTTCTCTGTTTTTGGCCTGTACATCAAGGGCAATGCGCATTTCCTTGGTGCAGCCGGTGGAAAAGGTAGAATCCTTGCCCGACCACTGCGGCGGAACCTTACGGCCAAGCAGTGCAAAACTCTCCTCAATGTCTTCAACGGTCTGAAAGCGCCACACATCGATAAAACCGCTGCGCTGCACTTGCTCCCACATAAACATGAGGTCATCGCCGTCCATGCCTTCAATGAAGTGTTCGGCGGGGTTGATTATCAGGATATTATCCATTTTTTTGCGCAAATTGTCTATAAAGGCGTGCACCACTTGCGTTGCCGTGGCGGTTTCACCCGGAATACTGCCGATCACGCAGCTGTAAAACATCACTGTGCGCCCCTGCGCACGGGCCTCGCGCATGCCTGCGATAATGGTGGCCGCCTGAGCGGCAATATCACTCTCGCTGAATTTATGGGCTTCTTGGGCATGGGGGCGCAGTTTGATGTGAAAGCCCTCGTTGTCTTGCCAGTAGCAAACCACATCTCTGGTGTACTGGTGGCTGCTGCCCATAAGCACGTCTGCCACACGCCAGCCCTTGCCCAGAATAAGGTCGGCCTCTTTCCACGCGCGTGAAAAGGTTACGGAAACCCTGTACAAATTGATGCGCTCGCGCGTGCCGTCACCTATGACCACAAGCCGGTGCTCGCGCAGTTCGCGCAGCAGCTCGTTTTTGCTCATGCGCGGCTCGTGCAGCACCGTGCCGCCGCCAATCATATGTGCGATGGAGGGGTCAATTTCCATGTCTTCCAGCGTGGGAGAATAAAAAAAGAAGCCCGATTTGACGGCAAAAATAACCTTGTGCCCCATGCGGATCAGGCTTTTGGCCACCGCCAGATCAAAAATAACGCCGCCGTCGGCATCACACAAAAACAGCACGGTACTGGATTTGCCCGCACTGGCCTCAAAAAAAGGCCGCAAATGGGCGCAAATTTCGCGCACATTTTCCATGGCAAGGCGCACGGATTCTGTGCTGGGCTGTTTTTCTATCCAAGGCCGCGACATGGCCGAAAGGCACAACAGGCGCGAAAGCTCCACATAATCGAGCTTGCGCCGCACAGTGGCGATAGAATCGGCCATGGCATCTGCTGGCATGGCTTCAAGATTGTCGCGCACAAAAGGTTCGGTCAGCATTTCAAGCTGGCGCTTGGTTGAAGTCCGACGCAGTCGCCTCCAAGGATCGTCCAGCTGGTTGCCCTGTGCAAGCACAAGGTCTGTCATGCGCTTGACAAGACGCGAAGGAATAAGTGTATGCTGGGAAATGTACTGGTTGAAGCGAAAGCGGCAAAACTGCAAAATTCGTCTGCGTTTTTCGCCTTCGGGCGTAAAAGAACGCACAAGCCGCATGATAATGCGCCACGAGCGGTTGTATTGACGTTGCAATTCCTCTGGAGCAGTGGGTTGGCAGAGCATTTTAAAGGTATTGTCCGAGCACGGCAGGTATACCTGATCGCGCACAAGGCTTACCATAAAGGCCATCTGTTCCTGACTTGCAACAATATCTGGGTTCATGCCATAGGCAATATTATTGTCCATCAGCATGCTGTAAAGCCATGCATCAAACCTAATATTTTGACCAAGCCGAAATTCGCGCACAGAATCAACAGGAATTGCACTATTCATGCATTGTCTCCGCACCTGCTGCATTCAGAGCCTTGCAAAACAAAGCCGCGCGAGCGCAAACGTTCAAAAAAGGTTGTTCCCTTGCCTAAAAAGTGTACGGCGTCGGGCAGACCCGCAACCGTCACGGTGTCGCCAAGCTCAAGCTGCTGCCCTTCCTGACCGTCAACGGTAAGGAAACAGTCGGTAGAGCCCTGCAAAATCTGAAAGCGGCACTCTGTGTCGCCGGGAAAAACCATGGGCGAAATGCTGTTGAGGAAGGGACAGACGGGCGTGATGGCGATGGCCTCCATAGAAGGATGCAGCAGGGAGCCGCCCGCAGAAACACTGTAGCCAGAGCTGCCCACAGGTGTTGCCACAATTATGCCATCGCCCCGCAGTGAGCCCAAGCGCTCGCCTGCAATATATACATCAAACAGCACAAGCCGTGAAAGTGAGCCACGGCTTAAAACCACATCGTTTACGGCACAGCCATGGGCAATTTGTTTGCCCTTGCGGGTCAGCGACCAGCTCAAGGCCAAGCACGAGCGCACGGGTTCTGCGCCAGTAAGGCATTCTTCGAGTTTTTCTTGCCAGTGTTCGGGCTGGGCGTCGGTCAAAAAGCCAATACGCCCAAAATTTATGCCCAGCACCGGCACTTTGCGGCCCGCAAGCCGCCGTGCCACGCCAAGCATGGTTCCATCGCCGCCAAGAACAACAACAAAATCAATTTGTTCTGCTGCATAGGCTGGCGAATCCCCCCCCGCACAAATCACCGCCGTTACGTCATGGCCCTTTTGGCGCAGCCACTGGGCGGCCTCGTCGGCAAGGGCGGCGGCCTTGTCGTGCCGTGCCTTGTAAACCAAAAGAATGTGTCGGCATGTTGCGTTTTGCATACCGCAGCAAGTTACGTTATCAAGTCTCTTACCGCAAGCCTGTGGACGCTTGTCAGTTGCAGGGCTTTGACTTAAGTAAGTAGGCTTCCACGTCACGCTTCGGCAGTTGTGAGCAGCATGCACGATACAGCTCTTGAAATTATTGAGCGCCACGCCCACGATGGCGCGCGTCTGCGCGAGGATTTTTTTCTCTCGCAGGGCCACAATCTGCGCCACATGGCGCTACGGGCGGCGGCTTGCCTTGCGGCGGGCGGCAAGTTGCTGCTGTGCGGCAATGGCGCAAGCGCTGCGCTGGCCCAGCATCTGGCTGCCGACTTTGTGAACAGGTTTGCCATGGACAGGCCCGCCCTGCCCGCTCTTGCGCTGTCGGCAGACGCCACATCGCTGACGGCCATTGGCGGCGACCTTGATTTTAGTCAGATATTTTCGCGCCAGATAGAAGCACTGGGGCGACCCGGCGATATGCTGCTGGCCATTGCCGCCAGCGGTTACACCGCCAACATTATATCGGCCCTTGAGGCGGCCAGGCGCGGCGCACTGCTTGCCGTATGCCTGTGCAGCCCACAGGGCGATTTGGCAAGGCACTGCGACACGGCAATCGAAGCCCCGCAGGCCGAGCCCGCGCTTATAAACGAGCTGCACCTTGCAGCCGGACACATGTTTTGCCGGCTGACGGATTATTATCTTTTTGAAAATGCTGTCGCGCTGACTCCCTATCTGCAAAGCCGACACACAACCGAGGTTTGACCATGCCCATCTACGAGTATTCTTGCCAAAAATGCGGCCGGGATTTTGAAGAACTGGTATTTGACGAAACCCCGCCCACGTGCCCGTACTGCGGCTCAAATGACACACAAAAGCTTATGTCGTGCTGCGCACGGCGCAAAAGCGGCGCAGAAGGCGGCGAATATGCGGCTTCAACCGGTGGCGGCGGCTGCGCTGGATGTTCCGGCGGCAACTGCGCAAGCTGTGGGCATTAGGCGGTAGGCATGCGTAAGTCTTTAGTTATAGCTACCCGTGGCAGTCAGTTGGCCCTTTGGCAGGCAGAACACGTTAAAAGCCGCCTTTTGGCGCTTGATCCAGAACTGTCCATTGACCTTTCCATCATCAAGACCAAGGGCGACATTATTCAGGATGTGCCGCTGGCAAAGGTGGGGGGCAAGGGCCTTTTTGTAAAAGAAATTGAAGAAGCCCTGCTTGAAAACCGCGCCGACCTTGCCGTGCACAGCATCAAGGACGTGCCCATGGAACTGCCCGAAGGGCTGATTCTGGGCTGCATTCCCAAGCGCGAGGCCCCTACAGACTGCATGCTCTCGTGCCATTATGCCGATCTGGCGGCCTTGCCGCAGGGCGCGTGCGTGGGCACAAGCAGCCTGCGCCGTCAGGCCCAGCTGCTGGCCCTGCGCCCAGATTTGCGTATTGAAAGCCTGCGCGGCAATGTGGATACGCGTCTGCGCAAATTGCACGATGGTGTGTATGATGCCATTATTCTTGCTTCGGCGGGCATGAACCGCCTTGGCCTCAGCGCGCCCTACATGCATGCCCTTGATCCGCATACATTTTTGCCTGCCGTGGGTCAGGGCGCCATTGGCATAGAATGCCGCGAGGACGACTACGAGCTCTTTACCCTGCTTGCAGAAATTGAAGACACCCCCACCCGCGTGTGTGTGGAAGCCGAGCGCGGCTTTCTTGCGGGCCTTGAGGGCGGCTGTCAGGTTCCCATTGCTGGCCATGCCCGGCTTGAGAACGACGAATCATTTGTTCTTGAAGGTCTGGTGGCAGAGGTGGACGGCAGCCTGATTCTGCGCGAGGCGCAGCAGGGTCACACCTCCAAGGCCCGTCAGGTGGGTCTAGAACTTGCCGAAAAACTCCTTGCCAGGGGCGGCCGCGCCATTCTGGAAAAACTTTATCACCAATAACGATCCCCTATGCCAACTATCGCTCCTCTGTCTGCATCGCGTTTGCACGCCACCATTGATCCTGCCCGTATTCCTTGGGATACGAGCAAGGATATTCCGCTGCCGCGCAACGGACGCCAAAATCCATTTCAGCCAAGGGCCATGCAGGCGCTTGACCTTGCCTTGCAAATCCATAACCAAGGCTACAATGTCTACCTGTCTGGCGAGGCCGACCTTGGCCGCAGCCACATGCTGCTGAGCTATCTTGGCCCGCAGGCAAAAAAGCTGCCCACGCCCAACGACTTGGTATATGTGCACAATTTTGCAGACCCTGACAGGCCGCACCTTTTTGCCCTGCCTGCTGGCATGGGTAAAAAGTTCAAGCAAAACCTTAAGGAACTTGTGGAGCACATCCGCGTTGAGCTGCCACGCCGTTTTGAGGCCAGCACCTTTGTAAAGCGCCGCGCCAAGCTGGTAGACAACTTTCAAAATGCCCGCATGGGTCTGCTGCGCAAAATGAATTCTGTTGCCGTAGACAAGGGTTTTAACCTTGATATGGACGAAAGCGGCGGCCTTACCCTGCACCCTCTGGTGGAAGGCAAGCGCCTGAGCGAAGAAGAATTCGACAAGCTGGATACAAACGTGCGCCTGAGCCTTAAAAGTCAGGGCGATAACCTTGTTCAGGCCATGTCTGGCTTTATGCGCCAGCTTAACAAGGCGGAAGAAAGCTTTCAGGACGACGAGCGCGGGCTTGAACGTGATGCCATGAATCAGGTGCTCACCTCGTACCTTACACCCATTGAGCAGCGCATGCTCAAAACCTGCAAGGTCAAGGGGCTTGATACCTACTTTGTGCAACTGCGCGAAGATATTCTTAAAAATACTGATGCCTTTTTGCTCAGGGACGGCGGCGGCCCCTTGGGGGATGTGCACGGCGGCCCCTCGGCCGAGGCCGTGCTGTACCGCTACGAGGTCAACCTGCTGGTTGACAGCAGTGAGCTTGAAGGTGCGCCCATAATTGTTGAAGACCACCCCACTGCCGTAAATCTGCTGGGCTGTGTGGAACGCGAATCTGAAATGGGCGCGCTGGTCACCGACTTTACGCTGATTCGTGCGGGCAGCATCCACAAGGCCAACGGCGGCTTTCTGGTGCTGCATATTGAAGACCTGTTGCAGCACCCCAATGCGTGGGAAGGACTGCTGCGCGCTCTGCGTTCAAACGTGGCGCGTATTGAAGATTTTGGCGACGGGCCAGATACGCCCATCCGCACCAAGGGCATTAACCCAGAGCCCTTGCCCCTGAATCTCAAGGTAGTGCTGATTGGCGACGAAGAACTTTACGAAGGTCTGCTTGTCAACGACGACAGGTTTTCAAAGCTCTTTCGCATCAAGGCGCACATGGCCGATACCACCGAGCGCAGCGCAGGCAATATCCGCGCCTATCTTGGGCACATCGCCACCATCATCAAGGAAACAGAGCTGCCCTGTTTTGACCGCACGGCGCTGGCATGGCTTATCGACCTTGGTTCGCACATTTGCGAGGATCAGCGCCGCCTTTCGCTGCGCTTTCCCGAACTGCGCGAGCTCATGATCGAAGCCTCGGCCATGGCCCGCATGAAAAAACAGGAAGTTGTCAGCGCCCCAGTGCTGGAAGAAGCCTACGCTGCGCGCGTCTACCGGGCCAATCTGGTAGAAGAAATCTACATGGAAGAATACGACCGCAACATGATCAAGGTGCAAACCTCTGGTCAAGCTATCGGTCAGGTAAACGGCCTTTCGGTGACGTGGCACGGCGATTTTGAGTTTGGTTTGCCACACCGCATTTCATGTACCGTGGGCGTGGGCCACGAGGGCATCATTGACCTTGAACGCGAGGCCGAGCTTGGCGGGCCTATCCACACCAAGGCCATGATGATTTTAAAGAGTTACCTTACCGACCTTTTTGCCCGAAAAAAGCCGCTGGTGCTTTCTGGCTCGCTCTATTTTGAGCAGAGCTATGCGGGTATCGAAGGCGACAGCGCCTCTGGTGCTGAGCTAGCCGCCCTGCTTTCGGCCATTGCCGATGTGCCGGTGAGGCTTGATCTGGCTTTTACCGGCGCTGTTAGCCAAACCGGGCAGATCATGGCTGTTGGCGGTGTAACCCGCAAGATTGAAGGCTTTTATAACGTGTGCGCACGGCAGGGGCTTACGGGCACGCAGGGTGTTATTATTCCCTTTGACAACGTTGACCACCTCATGCTTGCGCCCAATGTTATCAAGGCTGTTGAAAACGGTCAGTTTGGCATCTACCCCGTGCGGCAAATTGAGGAAGCCCTGACCCTCTTGACTGGCCTTTCTGTGGGCCGCAGACTTAAAAAAGGCGGCTTTACAAGGGGCAGCTTGTACGACAAGGTTGACTGTAGGCTTGAACAGTTGGGTGCATACGCGCAAAATGCCTTTAGGCGCACCAAAAAGACCAAAGAGTGATAAATCCCGCCGCGTGCGCAGGGCATGTCTGGCGGGACAATACATCAATAACCCCACATATATCTTGACTTTACCATCATTATATGTAATGGGGTCAACGCATGGATACTCCTTATGCCTCACTCTAACCCAGCAAAAGCCGTGATGAACAAAAACAAGAAAGAAGCGTTGCTGCAGGCCGCCAAAGATCTTTTTGGCGAATGCGGGTATGTGGAAACCACCTTCAAGAAAATATCTGACAAAGCAGGCGTTGCCCTTGGCTTGCTTACGCACCACTATGGCAACAAGGAAAAGCTCTTTCTTGCCTCTGGGCTTGATGTTCTTGAACGCTTTCTTGTAAGATTGCGCGCTGCCACCGCCGAAGCCACCTGTGGCTACGATGGTGTGATGCGTTTTTGCAGGGCATATCTCGATTTTTCTATCGACAAGGATTCCAACTGGCTGGTGCTTGTGCGCTGCTCACCCTACAGCGACATGAAAACCAAGACTGACCGCGATATTATGGATTCCATGTTTTCGCAGGTGCACAATGAGCTTGAACGGGTTATTGCCAAGGGTGTAGAAGACGGCAGCATCCAGAAAATTGACTGCAAAAGCACCGCTCAGGTGATCATCTCCCTGATGGTCGGGTCTAACCGTACCCGTGTGCTTACTCCCTATGCTGTACCCACCCTGTACGAAGACGTACTTGATTTTATATCGCGCTCCATCAAGGCTTAATGCTTTTTTTTGCAAACTGATGAGCCGTCGGTTGTACAGACCGGCGGCTTTTTTTGCATCTGCCGCCCAGCGGGCCATTTTTTTTGTGTGTCTGCATGGCTTGGTATAGGCCTGTTTGCTTTGCTTGCAGCACTGGTCAGGCAATAGGGCTTGCCGAGCGCCCGCGCTTTGCAGTAAATACGAAATGTTCAGGGTACATTATCCGCGAGTGATTAGTCGAGTCCGTGCCGTATTGTGCGGATTGCCGTGAGCTCTGGGCAGACATGCCATGGCGCTTGTAGACTCAAACTTTATGAGGAGACGGTTTTATGCAAAGGCTTGCGAGCATCCCCATGTGCCTTTTTCTTACCGCCGGACTTTTAGTTTCGGGCTGCACCAGCCAATACGGCGCGCAAAAAACCAAGGTTAATTACTATCCTCAGTGCTATCAGCCCGTTAACCAGCTACGGCAAGACGAAAACAGCACAGGCAAAAGTACGGCAGCTGGTGCCGTGGGCGGCGCCTTGCTGGGTGCTCTTATTGGCGGGCTTGCCACGGGCAAGGCCAGCGGCGCTCTTATTGGTGCGG
>CAYPRZ010000012.1:0-26050 GCA_964413315.1 uncultured Desulfovibrio sp.
AGAGCCTTACAGGCGCATATGAAAAACCCCCGGCTATGCCGGGGGATATTTATTTGTAATATTTTTTGCGCATGTGCTGTTAAAAAAATAGTGAAATACCAAATTAATAGGAAATGAGCGGGCGGCAAAATCACGACTGTTAAGTTGCAAATTTGCGTCGGGAGTGTTTACAGAAAGTGTATTTTCATATAGTTTGATCAAACAGTCAGCCACCTGAAAGGCAGACAGATGAACTGGCAAACACAGCGGATTGCCCACAATTGTTTTGCGTGGTATCAATTCTTAAAATGTTATAATATCGACAGAACGAGTGATCAAACAGGGCGTAATTTCGGCATGTTGTCAAATGTGGCCCGTGCAAGGTGAAGTGGTGTGGCTCTGGCATGGTGCAGACCGTGTGTAAACAATGCTTTGGTATGGCCCACCCATAAAGGGTGCGGGCTTATTCCTCTGGCCCAATAGCAATGCTTGTGCATGGATATGGTTGGGCTGGCAGGTGTAGTGTGGCAGCGCCGCAATTTGTTTGAGCTGTTCACACGGCCCGTAAATGCAAAAAAAGGCCGCGCAGTGTGTGCACGGCCCGTAAAGGCAGAGAGTTGGCTCCGGCTCAAGCCCAAGGCTTGCCCGCAGCCAGCAGACCAAGCTTAGCCCTTGCGGTTGGCAAGACGCTTTCTGAGGTTTTCCGCAACCTGATTGGGGTCCATGTGCACGCGGGCAATGCCGCTTTCCATGGCCGCCTTGGCTGTAGCCGCCGCCACCAGCGGGGCCACGTCGGGGTTCAGGGTAGAGGGAATGATCATGCTGGCGCTGAGTTCTTCGGGTTTTACGAGGTCAGCCAAAGCCTTGGCAGCGGCAATCTTCATGGCATCGTTGATGTCGGTTGCGCGCACGTCGATGGCACCACGGAAGATACCGGGGAAGGCAAGCACGTTGTTGATCTGGTTGGGGCAGTCGGAGCGGCCCGTGGCCACCACCTTGGCACCGCCGTCAAAAGCACGCTGCAAAGGCCAGATTTCGGGAATAGGGTTGGCTTGGGCAAAGACAATGGGGTCTTTGGCCATGCTGCGGATCATGTCCTCGTTGAGGGAGTTGGGAGCGGAAACACCAATAAAAACATCCGCCCCCTTGATGGCCCCGGCCAGACCGCCCTTGACCTTGTTGGGGTTAGTGTGCTTGGCGATTTCGTCCTTGTACGGATTCATGCCTTCGGGGCGGCCTTGCCAAATGGCACCCTTGGAATCGCACATGATGACGTTTTTGAGCCCCACAGCCATGAGCAGCTTGATGATGGCAATGCCCGCAGCGCCCGCGCCGCTGGTAACAACGGTGATTTCATCAAGTTTTTTGCCAACTATTTTCAGCGCATTCATGAGCCCGGCCAGTGTTACAACGGCAGTACCGTGCTGGTCGTCGTGAAAAATGGGGCCCTTGAAGATGCCATTTTTTTTCAGGGTGTCTTCAATGACAAAGCATTCGGGAGCCTTTATATCTTCAAGGTTTACGCCGCCAAAGGTCGGGGCCATGAGTTCCACAAGCTCAACGATCTTGCCGGTGTCCTTGGTGTCCACGCAAATGGGAAAGGCATCCACATCGCCAAAAGTTTTGAAAAGCAGTGATTTGCCTTCCATAACAGGCATGGCGGCGGCAGCGCCGATGCTGCCAAGGCCCAGCACGGCAGTGCCGTTGGACACAACGCAGACAAAGTTGGAGTGATTGGTATAGACATCAAGCATTGCGGGATCTTTATGGATTTCCATGCAAGGTTCGGCAACGCCGGGAGAGTACGCTAGGGTGAGGTCGTCGTTATCGCGCACAGGGGCTTTGACCCGAACCTCAATTTTGCCCTGGTATTCCTTGTGCATGGCAAGGGCTTCTTCCCGCAGGTTCTTGATCCGTGACATCACTTGCTCCTTGGTCTGTTTGTCTCTGCCGTGGCAGTAAAAAATTGCGCATAGATGCGGCGCTGGGCAGCCTCAGTTGTTGAAGTAGACGCTAACGTTTGAATTTGTGCATCTGGTACGGGCAGCCCCGTTTTTTCTGTCCAAATGCTGAACGCTTTACGCTTGCAGCCTTTTATTGAGTATACAGAAAATTGCGGGGTAAGGAAATATCTTACGAAAGTTATGTAAATGTTTTTGTGGGATTATGGCCTTAAACTGCATAAAGTCTTTTATTCCAAAATGATGCGGAAAGTCCGCAGAGCGTAAGGAGAAGCGAGTTTCGCCATGAATACCGAAAATACCAAAAATACGGATGCCGAGGCACAGGCCGGGAGAAGGCGCAGCATTCAGCGCCCGCGCGTACATACAGAAGTGCTCAGCTGTCTGCTCGATGATATTCAGAGCGGCGTGTATCAGGTGGGGCAAAAGCTGCCCTCTGAGCGAGAACTGATGGACGAATTTGGCGTGGGCCGCCCTGCTGTGCGCGAGGCCCTTTCTGGCTTGGCACGGATGGGGCTGATAGAGGTTTCGCCCGGCATGCGCGCCCGTGTGTGCAGGCTGACCCTCAAACCCCTGCTGCGCGAAATGCGGGCCACGCTTGAAATATATTCCAGCTCGGCAGAGGGCTGGCGGCAACTGCACGACTTGCGGCTGTTTTTTGAAACCGCCGTTGTGCGCCGCATGGCCCTAGAGGCCACAGACGAACAGCTGGCGCACATTGAAGAGCTGCTGCAAAATCAGCGTCGCCTGTTGGACGCCTCAGAGATCCGTGCATTTGCCGAGGCAGACATTGATTTTCACCGCTATCTGGTTGAGTGCATGGGCAACAATTTTCTGGGGCTGCTGGCCGAGGGCTTTGCCGGGTGGCTGATTACACCCCTGTATGCCTCGTTGCAGGTGCGCAAGCAGAGCGAACGCTCATACCGCGCCCACGTTGGCGTATATGAAGCCCTGAAAAAACGTGACCCAGATCTGGCTGAAAAGGCCATGCGCGCCCATCTGGACGAAATGCGCGGCATTTATCAGGTAGATGTGATGGTTGACGACAAGGCCGCAGAGGGCGAGGAGCAGCAGAGTTAACAGCTCGGCCTGCATGCCGTGTCAGCCCAAGCGCAAGCATGCTTTAATGCGTGCAGAGCTTCTGGGCAGCAGGCAGATATATATGTTTGAGTGCAGGGCGGCTGGCAGTATTTGTGCGCCGCCCGCAAATATCTTTTTTAAATGTACTGGCAGCAGTTTCTGTTAACGCAAAAAACCGCAACGGTGAACCGTTGCGGTTTTTTGTGGGCCGGACACCCGGCAACGTCTGTTGCCGCTGCTTCCTTTCGGACCTGACGGGGTTGGCAGTGCTGCCGCCGTCCGGCTTGGCAAAACTCTTACCCGCAAAGGGGGTAAACTGTCAATGGCCGCGCTGGCTTTTCGTCTGCACACTGTTGGGGGCCAGCAGGGCAGAGGCGTTGCTCATGATAACTTCCATCTCGCTGTCGCTCAGGCCGCCAAGGGTTTGCAGTCGTTTAAGCTCCTCAACTGGGTCGTACAGGGGCCAGTCTGTACCAAAAAGTATGCGCTCACGAGGAAAGGTGTTTAGCAGCCTGCGGGCCAACTCTGGGGTGGCAAAGGGGGTGGTGCTTGAAGTATCGAACCACAGGTTTTCAAATTTGCTGCCCGCAAAAACTTCAAGCGCGTGGCTCCACATACGGTAGCCGCCAAAGTGGGCAGCAATAACCCTGATGCTAGGAAACTGGCGCATAATGCTGGCAAGCTTATAGGGGCACGAAGGATTTTTGTCGGGCGTTGTTCTGTCGCCAATGTGGATTTCAAACACAAAATCTTTTTGAGCAGCTTCAAAAATGGGTAAAAGCCGGGGATCATCAAGCCAGAAGCTTTGAAAATCCGGATGCAACTTGATGCCCCTAATGCCTGCGGCCTTGATGCGAGCCAGTTCATTTTCCCAATTTTCATAGGCTGGGTGCACCGTGCCAAATGCAATCACCTGCTCAGGGTGCTCCCTTTGCAGGCTTATGGCATAGTTGTTGGCCGGTATAACTTGGGCCGGGGCTGTGGCCGCGCACAGAACCACGCATTTTTCCAACCCGGCTTGCTGTTCGCGCTCAAGCAAGTTGGCAATGGTGCCATCGCCAGAGCAAGTGATACTATAAAAACTATTCAGGTGATCCACTGCCTTGTGCGCGATTTTGGGGTGAAAGGCGTGGGTGTGTATATCGATGTACATGGTGGAAGTTTATTTGACTCCGTTCACCACATTGACCGGCGTGCCTGCATGCCAGCGGCGGATGTTCTCTGCCATGAGGTCAATGATGTTTTGTCGGGCACGGGTGGTGGCCCAAGCAATGTGGGGCGTAATGAGGGTGTTGGGCGTGGTAAACAGAGGGTTGTCGTCCTGCGGCGGTTCTTGCGAAAGCACATCTGTGCCAAGGCCGCGTAAATGGCCGGATTTAAGGGCTTCTGCCACGGCGGCCTCGTCAACCAGCGGTCCACGCGACGTATTGAGCAAAATCGCCCCCTTGCGCATGGATGAAAGCGTTTTGGCATTGATGATGTGGCGCGTTTCCTTGGTGAGCGGGCAGTGCAGCGATACTACGTCTGATGCGCAAAGCAGGTGCTCTAGGGTGGAAAAGGCAAAGGGGCTGTAAGACGGCGGATCCTTAGGGGTGCGGCAGTGCGCCAGCACGCTCATGCCAAAGGCGTGGGCCAGTTCGCCCATGCGGCGGCCAATGGAGCCAAAGCCAATGAGTCCCATGGTTAGGCCTTCCAGACACAGAGGCGGAATTTTCCAGTAGCACCAGCTTTTACATTTAAGCCAGTCGCCATTTTTTACGCTTTGCGAGTGCATGCTGGTGTGGCGGCACAGTTCAAGCAGCAAAGCCATGGCATGCTGAGCCACATCACTTACCCCGTAGGCCACAACGTTGCAGACGGGAATTTTACGGGCAGCCAGCGCATCCGTATCCACTATGTTATAGCCTGTGGCCAGCACACCAACCATGCGCACGCTGCTGTCCAGCTGCTCCAAGTTGGGGCCGGTAAGGGGAGTCTTGTTTACAAGCACCACATCTGCACCGCGCGTACGTTCTGCAACGGCTTCGGTGGGGGTGGTGTCATAGATGGATACATCACCGAGTGATGTGATGGGGCTCCAGTCCACATCGCCGGGGTTGAGCACGGCACCGTCAAGAATGGCAATTTTCATGCAAGTAACCTCTGTTGCATGCACTGTATCCTTTGATGCTCGGCCTCGCAAGGCTCTGTCTTGGGGGAGTGCTGCATTTTATGCCAATAATTTAGGCTATTATTCGTGCTGGGCAGACAGAAACGATGGACATATGCAGTGCATAATCCCATGTAAATCACTCCATATTCTGCCAAGGTGTGCCAGTGTAGGTGCCAGTATTCAAGCCAGAGCGCTGGGCATGCTGTGGCAATAGTTGGTGTCTAAGATTCAGAGTGCTCATGTGCGGTGCTGGTGTGCAGGGCAAAAAAAAGAGCCGCCCAAAAGGGCGGCTCTTTAAACACTGGTCTAGTTAAGACTAGTGGGCGACCACGCGGAAGTCGTCGCGGCGGTTCTTGGACCACGCGGCTTCGTTGTTACCCTGCACAGCGGGGTTTTCCTTGCCGTAGCTGATCATTTCCAGCTGGCTGGGGTTCACGCCGAGCGTAACCAGATATTCGTAGGAAGCGCGGGCGCGGCGTTCGCCGAGGGCGAGGTTGTATTCCTGGGTGCCGCGTTCGTCGCAGTTGCCTTCGATGCGCACGCGGATAGAGGAGTACTTCTTCAGCAGATCGGCCTTGGTCTTCAGCATTTCTTTGTATTCGGGCTTGATGTCGAATTTGTCGAAAGCGAAGTAGACGCGGGCGTCAGTGATCTGCTGGATGGCCGCACGCATTTCGGGGGTCAGGCCATCGTCATAGCCGGGTTCGCTGGTGGTTTTCTTAGCGCAGCCAAAGCCGGCGGCCAGAGCCATAACCAGAGCGAGAATAAGAGCATAGCGTTTCATTGTGTGTCCTCCTGAACAGCTCATTCTCCAAAAAAATTGATACCTTTCCTTTCTGCACACGCGAGGCCGTTTCGTCCTCGCATAACAGATGGTATCTGGCCCGCAATTTTTGTCAAGGCGTGGAAGGGGGTTTCGACGCACTTTCGTAAAATATTTTTTACCCAGCACTTTCCGTAGGGGCGGAAAAACCGAGTAAAAACGCGGTCAAGATGCCAGTCTGTTATTTTCAGCTATTTCTGCTGACCGGGCATACCCCAGCGCGGGAAGTAAACAGCACCCCCGCCTGTAGGAACCTGCTTGGCGTCGCCGCCATGGCGCGTGGTCAAGTAGATACTGTGACCACTACGCGTCGAGGAAAACGCTATGAAGTAACTGTCGGCACAGAAAGCGGGCTGTTCATCGCTGCCGGGGCCGAAAGTGATCTGGCGTTCCATACCGGTAAGCATATCCTGAACAAAAATACGATGACCGTAATCGGTCATGCGGCTGTACACCACCAGGGTTCCGTCGGGTGACAGGTTGGCCTCGGTGTTGTACGTGCCGTTTTTGCTCACGCGCGTGACGGAACCGCTGCTCAGATCCTTAAGGAAAATCTGCGGGCCGCCCATGCGTGAAGAGGTAAATGCCATCTTGGTGCCCGTGCTGTCAAATGTTGGCGAAACATTAATAGAATCGCCCTGTTCGAGCACGCGCTCTTTTTGGAAAACATGGTTCAGCTGAAAGATAACAGGGTACTTGCCGTTGGACAGAGCCACGGCCACCTTGTTGTCGGGCATAAAGGCAGGGCCGATGACCACGTTACCGGGAAAACGGATGCGCTGCACCTTGCCGCTGGAGCGGTCCCACACGCCAAGAGCGTGCGACTTTTCGTCAATGTGGCTAAAGACCACAAAGCGGCCATCGGGCGACCATGCAGGTGACATGGATTCGCCGGGAATGTTGGTGATCTGGCGCAGGTCGCGGCCCAGGGCCATGACCAGCCACTCGTTGGCGCTCATTTTGACGGTCTTTTTGACAAAGGCAAGGGTAGAGCGGAAGAAAGAGCCGTTGCCGGTGAGGGCCTCAAGCAGGTCGGCGCAGAAGCGGTCGGCCACTTCCGGCAGATCTTTGGCAGTAACCTTGGGGTATTCCTTGCCAAACAGGCGGCCACCGGTATTGGTTTCAAAGGCGCGAATCTGCACGGGGCGGGTTCCGCTGTCGCCTTCGGGCCAGTAGGTTGTCACCACAATGTCCGACCCGGCAAGCTGAAAGCGCTTGAAGTCGAGGGACGGCGGTTCGTAACCGGCCAGCACAACGCCGCCCAGCACTGCCTTGGGGTCGGTAAGGCGCATAAAGGGCAAAAAGCTCAGGTTTTGCTGCACAATTTTTTGCAGGTCAGAGCCCATGCCGCTTGCCTCGGCCTGGGGGCCTTTAAGGGGGGCCGCCAGAGCAAGGTTAACAATGTTTTGCCCCGGACCATAAATGTCCACGCGCATGGCGGCCTGCGCCCCGCTTCCGAGAGCCAGCCAGAACCCCAGGGTCAGGAGAAGAAGCTGTTTTTTCATGGCGTCAGTATTCCTCGTTCAAGCAGCGCGCCTCAGCGGCGCACCAGTGTAAGGGTGATGTCCAGCGTTCCCCCCACTTCCGCAGGCGGAGGGGGCAAGCTGCCTGCACGGCGTATGCCCCGCTGCACATATTTGTCAAGAAGCTTGTCGCCCGTGGGCGTAATTACCTTAAAATCCGTTATTTCTCCCTGAGGAGAAATGGTGAGGCGCAATTTGGTCTGGTATTCACCGGGTTCTGTTTCTGCCGGGATTACCACGCTGTCACGCAGCTGTCGTGCAACATCGCGCCGATACTTTGTGCGGTCGGCCGCAGCCTCGCCGGTGGCCGGAGTAACCGCGTGTTCTGCGGGTTTTGTGCGGGCCTCTGGCTTGGGGGCCTCTGCTTTTGGAGCAACCTGCGCTGCTGGCGGCGTTTCTGTGGCCCGCGCTGCCTGTTGCTGCGGTGGAGCAGCGTGTTGTGTTTCGCCCGACTCGGCATTGTCCCCCTGCCCGCCAAAAGCGGGGTCACCGTAGGTGGGCAAATTGTCCGCTGGTTTGCGGCTTGGGCTTGCTGCCGGAGCTTGCTTGGGGCTTGTTGTTTTAGGTTCCGCAGTTTGCCCTACGCTGCCTATAAGCTGAGTTGCACGGCCGCCGTCGTTGTTTACCCCCGCAGCCTGCCGTTGACTATTGGTAGCAGTTTTTTTGCGGTTGTCATCTGCTTTTTGTGGAGCAGCGGGGGCTATGGGAGCGGGGCGCACCTCTGGCGAATCTTTGCCGCTAGCCTTTGCCACGGCCTCGGCACGTTCACGGGCACGGTCTTCGGTCGCTTCGGCCCGCGTATCGCCCATGGCCGCCTCGGCCTTGCTTCTGGCTTTTATTTCTGCCCGCATCGCTTCTTCGCTGCTCAGCGTTTCTGGCTTGGTTTTGCCCTTGGGTGTGCCATTCCAGAACGTCAGATGTATGTCTGTGGGCGCGCCATAAGGGGGCGTGCCAAATGAGCCAATCTGGCGTACTGCGCCGCAAACGGAGCTGTCAAAAGCCTCAAGGCCCGACGATTTGAGGGGCTTGCAGGCTTCAACCTGCCCGTGGCTGTTGATGCTGACCTTGATCCGCACCCTGAAATCGCTTTTGAGGGCCGGAGGCGGCGCCCATATTTCAATAATTTTATCCAGCATGTTACCGGCATATGTGCTTTGGTCGGCACTTGCCGCAGAAGCTGCAAATGCCCCGACAACCGTGGCGCTGTAGAGCGCCACGGTGACGAGGCAAGAAAGAATGCAAGACTTGTAAAGGTTCGTGCGCGGTTGGGAAGGCATGTATCCTCCTTAAGTGCGCGCGTTACCGAGTGCGCGTGTCTGTGGGGCCGTAAGGGGCCCAATTAGTTTTCCTGTATACCGACCAGAAAAACGCTGACCAGCCTTTGCCGTAACGGTCGGGCGTTGACGCTAGACCGGGCTGCTGGTGACGCGGCCTCTGTCCTTGAACCTGTTACTGCTCGGAGCCTTAGCGGCCCATCAGTTCATCCAGCGTAAACACAAGATCAAGGTCCCCGTAATCTGCCGAAGGCGGCGGCGGGAACTGGCCGCTATTGGCGGTGCGCACAATGGCGTTTACCGCCGAAGAGTCAAACTGTGAATTGCCAGAACTGTGCGTTACAGTAGGATTCTGCATCAGCTTGCCCTGTCCGTCTACCCTAACATTGATGACGCAGCGCAGATTAACGCGGCCAGCCGAGGCAAAACCCCAGTTGGGGCGCACAGCCAGCATAACCTGCCCCATGTACACATCGCCAAGGCCGCCGCCACCTGGGCCGGTGCCTTCGCCGCCGCCACCACCACGGTTGCCGCCAGCGCGGCGTTGAGCCTGTGCAAGGGCTTGTTCTACAGCGTTGCCCCGGTCGCCCGATTCTGCGCGCGAGGTAGCCTTGCGCGCCTGCTGCAATGCCGCAGCCACAGGATCAACATTGGACTTGGCGTCCTTGGATTCTTTGGCGTCTTTTTTGGCATCGGCCTTGGGGGGCTCAGGCTTTTTTTGATCCTTGGGCTGCTCTTTGGGCTGCTCCTTGGGGGGCTCTTCCTTGGGCTTGGGCTTTTCTTCCTTTTTCTGCGCGATAGGTTTGGCTTCTTCCTTTGGTTCCGGTTTGGGCTGAGGCTTTGGTTCCGGCTTTGGTTCCGGTTTTTTTACCTCTGCGGCAGCATCCTGCTTGGGCTGCGGCGGAACAGGCTTGGGCTCTTTAACTTCGGCGCGCTCAGGAGCGGCAACTTCTGCCTTAGGTGCGGGAGGCGTGGGGGCCATTGGGCCATCGCCGGGCTGCCCCATGTGCCCAAGAATGGGCGAGGGCGTGCGGTTACCGCCTGTAGCGCCGTCCACAAGACTGATCATGACCGGGGGCGTGTCCAGCTTGATGGGCGGGCTGCTGGGCCAGAACCATATCAGCAAAAATATGGCTGCGTGCAGGCAGAATGAAAGAACGTATGAGGCCAGGCGCATAGAGCAATCCTACTTTCGGGCGCGGGCGGGCTTGCCGCCCTTGGACGCGGCATCGTCGGGCTGTTCGGCGATAACGCCAAGTTTCTCAATGCCTACGGCCTTGATATGGCCCATGACTTCCACAACCGTGCCGTAAGGAACAGCTTTGTCGGCCTGAAGAAAGAGCGTCTTGTTTTTTTCTTTAACAAGGCGCTGCAAGTAGCCTTCAAGGTCTTCCATAGTGTCGACAGGGTATTCGTCGAGGTACATCTTGCCGTCATTGCGCACGGTCAGCACCATGTGGTCGGCTTCTGTAGAAAGCACTTCGACCTGTTTTGTCTGTGGCAAATCCACTTCGAGCCCTTGGCTCATCATGGGTGTTGCAACCATGAAGATGATCAGCAACACCAGCATGACGTCCACAAAGGGCGTTACGTTAATGTCTGAAACAAATTTGCCGCCGCCGCCAACGTTAGCGCCCATGCTACATCTCCGTTGCGCCCGTGCGCTGCACAGGCCGGTGGGCGTTGATTTCGCGCTGTACGCGGTTGAGGAACACGCCGGCAAAGTTTACCAGCAGCGTATCAACCTGCGAAAGCTTGCCCATAAAGATGTTGAAGCCGATAGTAGCCGGCACGGCCACAGCAAGGCCAATGGCCGTTGCCACAAGGGCTTCGGAAATACCGGGGGCAACAGTGGCCAGCGAGGCCGACTTGAGCATGCCGATGGAGTGGAAGGAACTCATGATGCCCCAAACCGTACCAAACAGACCGATAAAGGGGGCCGTGTTGGCGCAGGTGGCCAACACCGAAAGCGAGCTTTGCAGGCGGGCCAGTTCTGTGCCCACGCCCTGACGCAGCGCACGGCGCACGTTGTCGACCACCACTTCGCTGCTGTTGCCAAGCTCTTTGGAGCGGTTGAACTCAAGTACGCCCTGATGCGCAATGTAGTAGAGCGGCGACGTTGGGTCCGAGCCCAGCGACTGCACGGCTTCGCGCAGGTTGGCCGCTTTTTCAAAGCGTTCTGTACCGATCAGGGCTTTTTTGTTGGCAGAGCTCAGACCGATGAACTTCTGGATCATCAGCCCCCAGCTCCCAATGGACATAATGACCAGAAACGCCAGAACCGCCTTGGCAACCAAGCTTGCCTGAGCGATCATTGAAAAAAAACTGAATTCCATGTGGTTCTCCATATCTGCGCAACAACTGTGGTCGTTTTCAGTGCGCCGCAAAAAATGCCAGCACGGCAGACGCGAAGACGCGCCAACCGTCACGGCGGAGCTGCGGAATCCCGCAAGGACTCTGCTGCGCAGCATGCTACGACTGGGGTAAACTTTCAAGAATTTTTTTAGAATCCCCGCGCTAACCTGTTTTTGCGTGAAAAAGGGACTTTTACTGAACGTAAAAAAAGTGTATTTTTTAACAGGTGTGCGGATACATAAAAAATTATTATTATATTATCTGCTACAGGTGTGTGGAAGTGTGGCTTTGATCATGGCTTGTTTGAATGGCGCAGTTACATAAGGTATGTTTTTATATCACAGTAAATAAATGCGTAATAATTTTTTGTGTAGCCTGTTTGCGGCGTGGTTTTATTTTGCAGAATGACAAATTGCACGAGTTGCTGTAAAATATCGCCTGTTGGTATATGTTGCCAATGCCGCATACTGCGGTGTATAAAACCTGAGTGAGAATATTTTTTAAGGGGTAGCGAAATTTTTTTCGCAGCAAATATATGAAGCGCATTCCCAAACTGAGTTTGGTTTTTCTTGTGGTAGGCGCGCTTGCAGCCCCTGTGGGCGGTGATGCCTTGGCCGCGTCCTCCACGCCTTCCGTCAAGCCTTCTGGCAGTGCAGCCGTCCCAGTTTTTAGCGGTAGAACGCTTCCTTCAGGGAAAAACAGCCCCATGCCCGCTGGCGATGTTACCATGCCAGAAGCCGTTGATATGGCTTTGCGGCACAACCCCAGCCTTGGTTCGCAAGAGGCGCAGGGGCAGGCCTCTGAAGAGGCGCGCAAGTCTGCGCGGGGGGCCTTTGGGCCCAAGCTTGGCACAACGTATTCTGCTTCAAAGCAGGAACGAAAGACAGAGCCGGCCACCCCAAGCACCACTAGGCCAGCCGCAAATGGCACCTACACTTGGGCGGTAGAAATTTCACAGCCTGTATTTCAGGGCTTTCAGTTGTTGGCCACATATCAAAAGGCTGCACTTCAGGCCGACAGCGATAAGGCCAGTGTGCGCAATGCCGAACTGGCCATGACGGAAAACGTCCAGACCCAGTTTTTGAACTATCTGCGGTACGACGAAAGCGCCCGCAGCCAGCGCAAAGCCTTGGACCGACTGCAAGATCAGCTGCGTATTACAACGGCCTTTTACAATGTGGGGCTGCGCCCCCGGCTTGATGTGCTTCAGGCCGAGGTTGACGTGCGGCAGTCTGAAAATACACTTATTCAGATAGAAAACAGCCGCGACACAAGCCTCGCCAAGCTGAACACCCTGTTGGGCTTGCCCGCAACGGCCAAGATCAATTTTAAGGGTTCACTTGCCCCTGTTCCCTTTACGCGCTCGTTAGAGCAGTGCCTTGAGGCAGCCTACCGCCAGCGGCCCGATCTGTACATGGCCGCCCGCTCGGTAGAAATTGCGGGTAAATCGCAGCAGCAGGTGCAGAGCGGCTATTATCCGCAGGTTGAGGCCTATTACAATATTTCGCAGAACGGCAATTCGCTTGATCTGCAAAACCGGGGCGAGCGCGGTACGCGCAGCGTAGTGTGGGAAGTGGGCGCGCGTGCTACTTGGGATGCTTTTCAGTGGGGAACCACCTACTATGCCGACAAAGAGGCTGGCTGGCTGGTTACCAAGATGCGCTATGCCGAAGAAGATCTGAAGCTCAGCGTTGGCTATGACATCAAATCGAGGCTGTTGGCCGTGCAGGAAGCCGCAAAGCGGATAACTGTGGCAGAAAAGGGCGTGGAGCAGTCTACTGAAGCCTACAACGTGGCCTTGGCCCGTTATCAGGAACAGGTGGGCACAAACTTTGACGTGCTGGACGCTTCGTCCAAGCTCACCCTCGCCCAAGCGACTTTAACAGGAGCTAAGGCCGACTATTTGACTGCTCTGGCGCAAATTTATGTAGCCATGGGCGAATTTCACCCTGATCTTATGCGGCGTTAAGCACGGCAGCAGCCATTGCCACGCCGACCAAAAGCGATGACGAATGAATGAACCTTACCTGAACATAACCCCCCTCGGCGGGTTAGGAGAAATCGGCCTCAACTGCCAGCTGTGGGAAACAGCGGGCGGCGTGGTGATGGTCGACTGCGGCCTTATGTTTCCTGATGATGCCCATTTGGGTGTGGACGTTGTTATTCCGCATTTTGGTGCGGTCAGCGCCATCAAGGACAAACTGCTCGGCATTGTGCTGACCCACGGGCACGAAGACCACATTGGCGCACTGCCTTGGCTTGTGCCCGAATTAAAGGGAACACGCATCTATGGCTCGCGGTTTACGCTTGCCTTGGTTGAGCACAAGCTGCGTGAACGCGAGATTCTCGACTGGGTAGAGCTGTGCCCCGTTGATATTAATACCGTTCTGCCATTGGGCGATCTGACCTTCCGCTTTTTTCCCGTATGCCATTCCATACCTGAGGGTTTTGGTCTGGGTGTTGAAACACCTGTGGGGCGTGTGGTGCACAGCGGCGATTTCAAGATCGACCCGCACCCCCTTGATACCACTGGTACGGATCTGAACCTGTTCCGCAATTTTGCCGGGCCGGAAGGCGCACGGCTGCTGCTTTCAGACTCTACCAACGTGGTGCGCGATGGCCGCTCGCTTACCGAGCGCGAAGTTAAAGATTCGCTGGACAAAATATTTGCCAAGGCAGAAGGGCGCATTGTCATTACGCTCTTTTCAAGCCACATCCAGCGTATTCAGGAAGTTTTTGACTTGGCGCGCGAGCACGGGCGCACGGTGGTTATCAGCGGTAAATCACTGGCCAATAACATCGAAATGGCGCGTGATCTCGGCATCGCCAAGCTGCCGCCCTCGTTTTTTAATGCTCACAACGGTGTGCCCGACCTGCCTGACAACCAGCTTGTGCTGGTAGTGACCGGGGCGCAGGGCGAACCGCTGTCTGCGCTTTCGCGCATGGTGCTTGGCGGTCACAGGCAGCTTGAGATCCGCAAGGGCGATACCGTTGTCATGAGTTCGCGCATGATTCCCGGCAATGCCAAGGCCATTTCAAAGCTCATCAACGAGATGTACCGCATTGGCGCAGAGGTGCTGTACGAAAGCGTACACGCCATTCATGCTTCTGGTCACGCCCAGCGCGAAGAACTGCGCGACATGCTTGAGGCCGTGCGGCCGACGCTGTTTGTTCCCATCCACGGCGAATATCAGCATCTTGTAAAGCATGGCCGCCTTGCCGTTGAGTGCGGCGTAAAGCAGGACAACGTGATTCTGCTCGAAGACGGATTGCCACTGGCCCTGATGGAAGATTCCTTCAGAATTGAGCCCCGCGTGCCCGTAGAGTGTACACTGGTGGACGGCAAGGGCGTGGGCGACGTTGGCTACGCAGTGCTCAAAGAGCGGCGTATTCTGGGCGACGAGGGTATGGTCATTGTGGTGCTGGTGGTCGATTCCGAAACCGGCAGCGTGCTGCACGGGCCGGAAATGATCTCGAAGGGCTTTGTGTTTGAGCAACATTACAGCCACCTGCTGGAAGACGCCAAGTGTCTGGTGCTGGACGAAATTGAAGCGGCTCGACCCGGCCAGCTTGGGCGCATGCAAGAAGGTATACGCTCGTCGTTGCGGCGGTTTTTCCGCCGGGTGCTTGAGCGCGACCCCGTGGTTGTACCGATTATCAGTGAGGTTTAGGCCTCGCTGTCGCCTCGGCCTTTATCCATAAAAGTAAAAGCCGCTGCCTGACTTGTCGGGCAGCGGCTTTTTTTTAATGCAATCGGCGCTTTTTCGGGGCAAGCAGGTATCTGCCTTTGCCGAAAAAGCGCCATATAATTTCAAGGCTGCAAAAGGTGGAAGCTACATGCCCAGATAGGCTGTACGCACTTCTTCGCTGGAAAGCAGGTTAGCGGCAGTATCACGCATGACTATGCGGCCGTTTTCCATAACATAGCCGTGGTTGGCGATGCGCAGCGCCTGATTGGCGTTTTGCTCAACCAAAAAGACCGTGGTGCCGTTTTCGTTGACCTTTTGAATAATGGAAAAAATTTGCTGAATGATGATGGGGGCAAGACCCAGCGACGGTTCGTCCAGCAGCAGCAGTTTGGGGCGGGCCATGAGGGCGCGGCTGATGGCAAGCATCTGCTGTTCGCCGCCCGAAAGCGTACCGCCAGCCTGCTTGCGACGCTCGGAAAGTATGGGGAAGAGACTGAACACATAGTCCAGATCATCCTTTACGCCCGCTGGGTCGCGCCGCAAAAAGGCACCAAGGTCGAGGTTTTCGCTCACGCTCAAATCGGGAAAAATCAGGCGGCCTTCAGGAACCTGCGAAATGCCCAAGGTCACTATTTCGTGCGAGGGCAACTGGTGGATGGGCTTGCCATACCACAGAATCTCGCCATTTCTGGGGCGGTTGATGCCGCAGATGGTCATGAGTGTAGTGGATTTGCCAGCGCCGTTGGCCCCAATCAGGGTAACGATTTCGCCTTCTTCAATCTTGAGCGAAATATCGCGCAAGGCCTGAATATTGCCGTAATAGGTGTCTACATTACGCAGCTCAAGCATCGCTTTCTCCCAGATATGCCTTGATAACGCGGGGGTTGGTGCGGATTTCGGCAGGTGTGCCGGTGGCGATGCAGGAACCGTATTCCATCACGTAGATGCGGTCGGAAAGCGACATTACCATGCCCATGTCGTGCTCGATAAGCAGGATGGAGAGTTGCTGGTTGTCGCGTATGGAGCACACAAGCTCTTTGAGCTCGTTGGTTTCCTGAGGGTTCATGCCCGCCGCCGGTTCGTCCAGCAGCAGCATGCGCGGTTCCGTAGCCATGGCGCGGGCGATTTCAAGGCGTCGCTGCGCACCGTAGGGCAGGTTATTGGCCGTTTCGTTCCAGAAATCTTGAAGCTTCACCAGCTCAAGCAGTTCGTAACTGCGGTCTATGCAGTCCTGCTCTTCGCGGCGGGTGCGCCCGTCACGCACAATGGCGCCAAAGATGCCAGCTTTGGTCCGGCAGTGGCGGCCAATCATCACGTTTTCAAGCACGGTCATTTCGCTGAACAGGCGAATGTTCTGAAAGGTGCGGGCCATGCCAAGGGCCGTGATGAGGTGGGGCTTTTTGCCGTTAAGCAACTGCTTGTCGCCCTCTGCACTGTGCAGGTACATCTCACCCTCTGTGGGGGTATAAATGCCCGTCACGCAGTTGAAAAACGTGGTCTTGCCAGCGCCGTTGGGGCCAATAAGGGCAACAATTTCGCCACTGTTGACCGTGAGCGAAAGTTCGTTCAGCGCACGCAGACCACCAAAGTCTTGCGAAAGGTCTTTAACTTCCAGCACCGGTTTCATGAGCGGCCCCCTTCAGCACCGTGCAGGTTGCTGATGCGGTAGCGCCTGCGCTCGCCGCTGATGAGGCCCTGTGGCCGGAAGAGCATCATTATCACCATGATGGCTCCGAAAAGCAGCATACGATAGTCAGAGAATGCCCGCAGATATTCCGGGGCGAGAATGAGAATAAGTGCCGCAATAACCACGCCGGCAATGGAACCCATGCCGCCCAGCACCACCATGGAAAGAATCATGGCCGATTCCATAAAGGTGAAGCTTGAGGGGTTGATGTAGGTGGTTTTGGCGGCAAAAATAACGCCAGCAAAACCAGCCCAGCACGAACCAAGGGCAAAGGCCGAAAGCTTCACGCGCGTGATGTCTACGCCCATGGCCTCACAGGCAATTTCGTCTTCACGCAGGGCTTGCAGGGCAAGACCCACGCGTGAATTTTTGAGCCGTGTGATAACAACAATGGTCACAACAACCGCCGCCAGCACCAGATAATAAATGTAGGTGGTGGAGGCTGTAATATCCATGCTCATGCCAAAAAAGCCGGGGCGGGGAATATCACTGACACCACGTGGGCCGCCGGTAACGGTGTTCCAGTTTTGCAGCGAGAGGCGCACAATCTCGCCAAACCCAAGGGTCACGATGGCAAGATAATCGCCGCGCAGACGCAGCACAGGAAAGCCAAGCCCAAGCCCAAACAAGACGGTAAGAAAACCGCCAATGGGCAGGCAGGTCCAGAAACCAAGGCCGAAATACTGGTTCAGCAGACCGTAGGTGTATGCGCCAATGGCGTAAAAAGCCACATAGCCAAGCACCAGCTGGCCCGCAAGGCCCACAACAATGTTCAGACCCAGAGCCAGCATAACATACAGCAGGGCCGAAATCATGATGTTGGTCTGGTAGAACGAGCTGACAAGCGGCATGACCACCAGCACAACGGCCAGCACGGCAAGACCGCCCAGTCTGAGGCCCGCACGGTTTTTGAAAGCTTCAACCATTTCGCCAAGGTTAAACCACTGGGGCAGGTTGATGATCTTGGTACCTGCGGCCTTGCGGCTAAAGCACCAGTCCCAGATAAGGGCGAGAACAAATATGCCCGCGCCAAGGGCAAGCAGGCGGTCAAAACGCCAAACTACGGTTTTTGCCGCTACGTTCAGCTTGATGCCCAGCACCGGAAGTGTGAGCAGCATGAACCACAGGGCGGCGATGGCGGCTTTAATAATGCGCTGCATGGCTACACCTTTTGCACTGTGGCTTTGCCCAAGATACCGTCGGGCCTGAAAATAAGAATGAGAATAAGAATGCCAAAGGCCAGCATGTCTTCATAGTTGCCAGAAAAGTAGCCGGTGGTGAAGCTTTCGGCCAGGCCGAGCACCAGACCGCCCACCATGGCCCCAGGGATGGAGCCGATGCCGCCAAGCACGGCGGCGGTAAAGGCCTTGAGACCCGCCAAAAAGCCAATGCCAAAGTTGACCTGCCCCATGTGCGAGGCAATAAGCACGCCACCAAGGGCCGCCAAAGCAGAGCCGATGATGAACGTAAGCGAGATGATGCGGTCGGCATTGATGCCCAGCAGCAGGGCCATTTTGCGGTTCTGGGCTGTGGCGCGCATGGCTTTGCCCATGCGGGTGTAGCGAATAAAGACCGAGAGCAAAATCATGGCAATGGTGCTGACCAGCAGAATCAGAAAGTCGCTGGCGCCCATGACGTAGTCGATGTGTTCAAGAAAGGCCATTTCGGGCAGCAGGTTGGGAAAAGGCACGAAGTCAGACGTCTGCGCGAGCAGCACATAGTTTTGCAAAAAGATGGACATACCAATGGCAGAAATGAGCGGCGACAGGCGCGGCGCACCGCGCAACGGCTTGTAGGCTACCTTTTCAAGCGTGTAGCCATAGGCCGAGCACCAGACAATGGCCGCCAGCGCAGCGACTATAAGAATGCCGCCAGCCGGAAAGCCATAGACGCCAAGCGCACCAGCTATGAGCAGGGCTGTAAACGAGCCCAGCATATACACTTCGCCATGGGCAAAATTGATGAGCCCGATGATGCCATAAACCAGTGTGTAGCCAAGTGCGATGAGCGCATAAATGCTGCCTCTGGTCAGGCCACCACAAAAGAGCTCTATAAAAAATTGAATGTCCATGCAAACTCGCGTGCGGTACGGGCATGATGCCCGTTCGTTCCGCCTGTCCCGTTAGTGCCGTCTGCGACCGGCAGATGCTTGAAATGCCGGGGCGCGGCCATGGCCGCGCCCCGGTAAACTTTTAGTCCAGGGTAATGCTGTGATTCAGTTCTACGAACTTGCCGTCTTTGATCTGGTAAATGGAAAGGCCCATACCAGCGGCATCGCCGGTCTTGCTGAAGGTCAGCTTGCCCAGCGGGGTATCCACGGGGTTGTTGCGCAGGGCTTCCACAACCTTGGCGGCGTCGGTGGAGCCAGCCTTGGCAATGGCGTTGACCAGAGCCTGGGTGGCGGCGTAGCCGTTGTAGTAGAAGGAACCGGGATCGCTGCCAAACATCTTTACATGGCCTTCAAGGGCGTGCTTGTAAGCGGGCAGATTACTGGTGTCCTTGGGATAGGAGGCGTACACGCCTTCGGCGTCCTTGCCAGCCATCTTGATGAAGGCTTCGTCCTTAAGACCATCGGGGCCGATCATGGCGGTGGTCACGTGGTCGCGGCGCATCTGCTGGAGCAGCTTGGAGGCGGTGGGCTGGTAGCCGCCGAACACGAGGATGTCGGGCTTGGCGCGGCGCAGTTTGCGCACAACGGCAGAGAAGTCCACGGCGTCGGGCGTAACGGCTTCGTACAGTACGGTTTCAACGCCAGCTTTTTCAAGCACTTCGCGGTTGTTGTCCACAAAGCCCTTGCCGTAGTCGCCATTGTCGTGCAGGTAGGCGACCTTTTTGGCCTTGATGCCGTTCAGCACAAAGTTGCTGGTCAACTTGGCCTGAGCCTTGTCGTTGGCGATTGTACGGAAGAAATAGGGGTTGGTGCCACCCTCGGTAAGGCTGGGGGTGGTGGCCGAAGGCGACATGGAAACGATCTTGGCTTCGGTGTAGAGCGGCAGGGTAGCCTTGGTAGCGCCGGAGCAGATGTGGCCCATGACCACGCTAACCTTGTCGGAAATCAGCTTGGTGGCCGCGTTGGTGGCCAGTTCGGGCTTGCACTGGTCATCC
Source organism: uncultured Desulfovibrio sp. (assembly GCA_964413315.1). Taxonomy (GTDB): domain Bacteria; phylum Desulfobacterota; class Desulfovibrionia; order Desulfovibrionales; family Desulfovibrionaceae; genus Desulfovibrio. The sequence goes on from CAYPRZ010000012.1 coordinate 19,629, forward strand.
TGAGCGACCAGTTCAAGCTGACGGCCAAGCACGCCGCCGTTGGCGTTAACTTCGGCGATAACAACCTTGGCGGCATTCAAGCTGGGAACGCCGTAGGAAGCCAGGTCGCCAGAGTGCGCGCCAGCAACGCCGATTTTAATGGGATCCGCAGCGATTGCGGGCGCGGCCATTGCCACGCAAAATGCCATTGCAGCAAGCCATGTCATACCTTTTTTCATCTCCGCCCTCCGCGAGAAAAGATGTGCGCACAAATCATGCGCCGCTTGTGGATGAAGGCTTTTCTATTGCCTCATTGCGGGCATCCTGTCAATGCGCACTTGCTGCTGGGATGGAAAGTGCACGCCCCGCAAAACGCCGAATGCACAGAAAAAACAGGTATTCAGCCGCAACTGTATCAGCTGGGCAATGTGGGGGGATGGGCTGCGCTTAGCGCCCTATGCAATGCGGCTATGCCCCTTTCAATGGCCTGCTCCGAAAGGTGGGCATATCCAAGAATCAGCTGGTGTGCGTGTGCGCCATCACGGCGTAGCGAGTGGTGCTCTACTGGCACTGCAAGCACGCCGTGGGCCCGCATGTTTGCCAACACCGTATCCGTGAACTGAATTCCCGAAAATTCTGCAACCATATGTAGCCCTGCGGCCTGACCGCTGGCGGCAAAGCTGCTGCCAAACCGCTCTCGCAGGCATTGCAGCAAGTGCAGTCTCTTGCGCTTGTAGAGTTTGCACATCTTCCATATGTGCCGTTCCAGTGCCCCGCTGGTTATGAAGCTTGCCAGCGTGCGCTGTGTAAGGGCGTCTGTGTGCACGTCTGTGTACTGTTTTTCCTCAATCCAGCTCGCAACCAGCCTTGCAGGAACTACGGCAAAGCCGACGCGCAGGGCCGGAGCCAGAATTTTACTGAACGATCCTATGTAGATGACGCGTTCTGGCGCGAGCTCGCGCAGGGCGCTGATAGGCGTGCCTTCAAAGCGAAATTCTCCGTCGTAGTCGTCTTCTACCAGCATGCAGTTGCGGCTGTGGGCAAAGTCTACAAGGGTTTGCCGACGCGGGGCAGAAAGAATGCCCCCTGTGGGGTATTGGTGCGAGGGCGTAACATACACAAAGGCGCAGCGGGCCGCCCGGTCGTGCGGCAGGTGTTGCAGTTGGCGCGTGTCCATGCCCTGTGCGTCGGCGGCAATGCCTTCAACCGTATATCCCGCACGGGTGATCACTTCCACCAGCCCCCGGTGCACGGGGTCTTCTACCAGAGCCAGAGAACCGGGCTGGCGGAGTAGGCGTGCCACAAGCCTGAGGCCCTGCGTGGCCCCGGTTGTTATCATAATCTGCTCAGGGGCGGCACGCAGCCCGCGCATGCGCAGTAACCATCCGGCTATGGCCTCGCGCAGTTCGTCCACACCGGCTGGGCGGTTATAGCGCAGGGCTGTGGCTGGCAGGCTATCGCATCACTGGCGGTACAGTCTGCCCCATTCCCCGGTGGGAAAGTGCTCCAGAGCAGGAATGCCAGACTGAAAGTTGACCAGCCCCGGCGGATTGTTGTTGCTCGCCCGATGTGGAAGAAGCAGCGCGCTTGGGGGTGATTCATCTTGCCGATGCGGCTGAGGGCGAATGCCCTGCGCCACGCTGGTTCCTGATCCCTCGCGGGATTCAAGATAGCCCTCGGCCAGCAGTTGGTCGTAGGCCTCCATAACCGTGCTGCGCGCAATGCCAAGTTCCTTGCCCAACTGCCGGGTGGAGGGCAGCCGCTGGCCCGCTGGCAGGTCACCGCGTAAAATAAGCGTCCTTATTTGGCTGGAAATTTGCCGATTCAACGACAAAGGGCTTTGGTCATCAAGCGTCAGCCACATGGTACACCTAAATTGGTAGGGTTATTTTTGGCAAAAATTGGCTCTTATCAAAACCACTTTTCCCACGCTACCTTCTCTTCATTCATATGGCAATACGCGCACGCGTGTAGTTTAACGGGCCTGTTATTGGGGAGCAGATGATGGTAAAGTGCGAAAATCGGGTACGTGTTGGGGTAGCTGCGGCGCAAAAAATGGCAACAGGCCGAACAGACGCCGTGCAGGATGCTGCCCGCCGCAAACAGTGGCTTGCTTGGATATATCTGGCCCTTGCCATGAGCATAGCGGGCAGCGCAGTGGTGGCGGGCAAACTGCTGGTGGGCAGTTTGCCGGTTTTTTTGGCGGCAGAAATGGGTTTGGGAGCGGGCTTGCTGATAATGCTGCCCATGCTGTGGTTGCGCAAGGAAACCGGGGGGCTTGACCGGCGTACACATGCCACCTTGGCCGTGCAAGCCCTGTGCGGGATTGATGAGCAGCGCCGCCCCGGCTGTTATTGGCTTGCTCGCGTGGGGGATGCTGCGCGAACGGCCACCGCTGCGTCGCATTGGGGGCATTGCCTGCGTGAGTTTGGGCTTAGTGGCCATCAATATCTCGCCCTTTTTGACAGAGCAGGGGCTTGCGGGGGCAGCAGCCACAGGGCAGGGATCGGATGCTGTATGGCGCAGCTTGCTGGGCAACGGCCTTGTGCTGGCAGCCGTGCTGGGCGAGGCGGCCTTTTCTGTGTTGAGCAAGGCGCGCTGCTGCGCCATGTCGCCCTTGCGGCGCACAACACTCGTGTCTATGTACGCCTTTGCCATGCTGCTGCCTGTGGCTTTATTTGACGCACAACAGCATGATTTTTCAGAAATTTCAGCATTGGCTTGGTGGTGCATTGCCTATTACGGCGTGGCGGTGTCGTATCTTTCTTATGTCTTCTGGTTCAAGGGCATTGCCCTTGTTCCTGCCAGTGCGGCTGCGGCCTTTACGGGACTTGTGCCGTTGAGCGGCGTGGCCTTGTCATGGCTGGTACTGGGCGAGCAGATTCTATGGACACATCTTGCGGGGTTGGCTTGCGTGACGGCGGGGATATGGCTTTCGTGCGGCGCAAAGGCCGCTCCAGCCAAAAAATGACGGGGTGTGCGCACGTATGTATGTGGCGGCGCTGGCAAGCCGCCGCCTGTTTTGGCTTTATGATGTCGCAGCCGTGGGCAACGCCCAAAACTGGCACTGCTCATAAAATAGTAAGGGGGGCTTGCGCCCCCCTTACTATTTATATCCCACGGTCAGGAAACTATTCTTCTTCGCCTTCAAACTTGATGAACCCAGGGTTCACGTTGACCATGGCGTTGACGATCAGTTCCACCAAGCCGCCGTATGCGAAGTTGTTCTTGGTGTACAGGTCGTTGTGCTCCAGAACTTCGCGGATCTGGCCCTTGCAGTTGGAGCAGGGAGCGCAGATGTACTTGCGGGTTTCCGGTCCAAGGCAATCCTTGAAGGCTTCGGCGATCTGCCACATCTTTTTGCGGCCAGAGATGTTGCCGCGCCATTGTTCGATGTTGTTACGGGTCATAATGGCGAAGCCAGAGCCGCCACCGCAGCAGTAGTTGTCTACGCCGTGGCAGGGCATTTCGCGGAACAAGGGCGCAATTTTGCGCACGATTTCGCGCTGGGGTTCAACAATACCCATGAGGCGCACGATGTTGCAGGGGTCGTGCAGGGTCACGGGGAAGTTGTTGCGCGAGGGGTCAAGCTTAAGGCGGCCCGACATGACGATGTCGTGCAGGGTCACGTAGCAGCTTTCGCGCGGAACCTGATATTCAAAAGGAATAACGCGGTCGGCGATAACGGTCAGGGCCTTGTGGGCGTGGCCGCATTCACCGATAACGATTTTCTTCACGCCAAGTTCTTTGGCGGCCATCATGTGTTGCAGGGCAATACGGGCGGTCTGGGCGTCGTCGTAAAACACGCCGTAGTTCACGCCATCGTATGCAAGGGCCTTGCTCGAAAGTGTCCAAGAAAGACCAGCTTCCTGGAAGATCAGCGAGAAGGCGGCGATGTTTTCAGGCCAAGCCATGACTTCGCCAGCGTTGTGCAGCAGCATGATATCCGCACCCTGCACGTCGAAAGGCGTGTGGATGCCGATGCCCGTGATTTCGGTGTAGTCCTCGTCGATGAACTCGACGTTTTCTTTCACCACTTCAGGGGTCATGCCGGTAGAAGAACCGCACTTCATCTGGTTGATGGTGCCCTTTTCATGCAATTCGCGGGGGTAGATGCCCAGTTCCTGACTGAAGAGCTTGCGGATTTCGCGGGCCAACAGGGCGTTGTCCACGCCGATGGGGCAGGTCTGCGCGCAGCGACGGCAAAGGTTGCAGCGGTAGGCCAGTTCGCCAAGGCGAGCCACGGTCTTCCAGTTCAGGCCGATGTCGCCGTAGCGCCATTTGGCCAAGGGTTCTTTTTTGACATACTGCTTGTAAATGCGGCGGAAAATTTCGGACCGGAAGTTAGGCCGGTACATTTCATTTTTGCCAGACATTTCATACAGGTGGCAAGCTTCAGAACAGGAGTTGCACTGGGCGCAGTAGTCCATGCTGGTTTCGAGCATGGGCAGGAAGGTCCAGTTGTTTTCCTTGGTGAACAGCTTGCGCATGCCGTTGAGGAACTTGTTGACCAGTTCCTCTTCTTCTTCCTTGTTCTTGGGCGTGGGAATGTTCAGCACGCACACGTCGTCAAGGATACAGGCAGTGTTTGCCTTCTGTTCGTCGGTAAAGGGCTTCCAGGGCATGGTGTGCATGTCCACGGGAAGTTCAGGAATATTCTTGAGGTCAATGCTGACCATCTGCCCTTCGGCAGTGGAAACATCTTTCAATTGCAGATTATCTTTCATGTTGGAACTCCCTAGTCTTCCTTCTTGGGGGCTGCGGGATTGGTGGTGGCCACGTCCACCCATGTCTTGGGCTGGCCGTCGCCCGCGATGTGCTCGGCAGACCACGTAACATTAAACTTCAGGGCGTCCATGATCTTCTGCTGGTTCTTGGTGCTGTAGTTGGTGGGCTCGTCGCCCCAGCGGATGTCATGGTAGGTGAAGTACTTCATGAAAACATGGCCCATATGGGTCATGGGGATCCAGATCAGCAGGAAAAAGCCCACCAGCAGGTGCATGGCAAACAGCACATTGGTCTGGGGAGCAAAGTGGAAGGTGATCAGGTTATACATGAAGGTGCGGGCCAGCTCGAAATAGGAAGGGGCAGAAGCCCAAGCAGCCAGACCCAGCACGCCGAAAAGCACGAAGACAAGCAGGTTGAAGTAGTGTTCGGGGGTGCTGTAACGGCGCAGGCCTTCATCGGCGCGGCGGCGCAAAACAAGGCTGATGCCGCCAACGATGATGCACAGGGTGCCACCAAGCACACAGGCGCTGATTACGTTACCCACAAAGATCATCAAGCCGCCCTGGGGGTTCATGCCCAGAATCTGCGCAATGGCCGAGAACAGCACAACTATGGTGCCGCCCATGAGCATGTACATGCCCACGTGGAAGGGATAGGTGCGCACCCAAAGCTTGAGGTTGTGCTCAAATGTGGCGTGCAGGAAAAGTACTTCGGTCAACAGAGCCTTCACATCGCCCATGTGTTCGATGTGGCGGGGCTTGGTCCACCAGTCCTTTTCTTCCATGAAGCTGCCGCCGTACACCGTCTTTGAGCCTTCGTGAGGCACGGGGTACAGTTCCCACCGAACATGCAGCGGGCTGGATGCAAGGTAAGATTTGATTTTGAGGTAGGCCATGCAGAAAAAGCCGGCTACCGCCAAATAGCCAAGAATGTAAAAAAGTGTGCTCATGCGTTTACTCCCGTGGGGTCAAGATGCCGCTAGTTCGTGGGTTAGTTGCGGCCGGCACGGCCGACACGCTTTCAAGCCCGGCATGCGTCTGCCTGCCTGCAACCTCTCCTTTGATTTGGCCGACGCCTGATTAAATCCTACCTGTGCAATCAGGAATTGATCACACTAAGCAGGTTAGTCAAGGTGTACGGTGACCCCCCTGATACTCAAAAATATGAAAAATGCAAAGATGTCAGGTGGAAACAATACGGTAAACTTAATCCAGATTAAGTTAATTTTATTTAAATAAATCAGGGAGATTACCGTGTTTAAACTTTTTTTTCAAGGCAAACAAAAAATTTTTTTAACAAGCTAAAAAATAATTTTTTCTACTAAATTGGTATGATAAAAATTGCTTATAATCACAGGATAATAAAAAAAGGCCGACATTAGTCGGCCTTTTAGTAACGTAAAAAAAGTAAATTTAGCTAAGTATTTTCTATTAGGTATATAAATTACATAAGTATACGATGATCATGCATTAAGTCACGCAATGTAATCGAGTCAAAAACGCCGTCAAGGGTGGACTGAAGGTTTTGCCAAGCCTTTCTCACTTCGCATTCATCAAAGCGTGCGCATTCACCAGGCTTTTCCATGCAGTTGGTAAGCTCTATTCCGCCTTCCATAAGATTTACAATGCATCCAAATGTCAGTTCTTCTGGTTTGCGTAACAGAACATGGCCGCCCTTGGCCCCACGTATGCTGCCCGTTATGCCAGCAAGGCGCA
>CAYPRZ010000013.1:0-25984 GCA_964413315.1 uncultured Desulfovibrio sp.
TGGCCGCCTGCATTGGGGCCACGTGGATTGGCGGGGGCGTTGCGGGCACCATAGAACTGTTGTCCCGCAGCCTTTGCCCCGGCGGCATGATCTTGGTGGGCGAACCGTACTGGCTGCGTCTGCCCCCGACGGAAGACATTGCCAAGGGCTGCGGCGCAACCTCCATTGCCGACTTCCATACCTTGCCGGGGCTTGTGGCCTCATTTGGCCAGCTTGGCTACGATGTGGTGGAGATGGTGCTGGCCGATCAGGAAGGCTGGGATAGGTACGAAGCCGCCAAATGGCTGACCATGCGGCGTTGGCTTGCGGCCAACCCCCACGACGACTTTGCCGCCGAGATTCGCAGCCAGCTCACTGCCGAGCCTACGCGCTACGTAACCTATACCCGCGAATATCTTGGCTGGGGCGTGTTTGCGCTCATGGCCCGCTAGCAAGGAGCTAGCACGGGGCAGATTAAAAACAGCCATGGCTTCCCCACGGGCAGCCATGGCTGTTTTGCTTTTCATAAAGGCCAGCTAGCCTTTTTCCAGCTCTGCCATAAGCTCTGCAAGAGCAGAAGACTGGCGCTTGAGGGCATCAACCGCCTTGGATGCCTCTTGCATGGCAGTGGCCGTACCTTCTGCAATGCAGCTCACCGCAGATACCGAGGCGTTGATCTCGCCTGTGGCGGCAGACTGCTGTTCCGAGGCCGTGGCAATAGCCCGCACCTGATCAGAAGATTCCATGGCAAGGCTCACAATGCGGTCCAGCAAAGCCTCTGCCTTGTTTACTTCCTGTATGGATTTTTCAAGCACGTCCTTGGTGCTGCCCATGCTGCCAAGGGTGCCGCGCACGGCCTGCTGGATGGAATCAATGGACTGCCCAACCTCGCGTGTGGCGTTCATGGTTTTTTCTGCCAGTTTGCGCACTTCGTCGGCCACCACGGCAAAGCCCCTGCCAGCATCGCCAGCGCGGGCTGCTTCAATGGCAGCGTTAAGGGCCAGCAAGTTTGTCTGATCGGCAATATCCTCAATGGTCTGGGCAATGGCGCCGATGGCGTCGGCCTTGTTGCTCAGGTCGTCCACAGAATCGCAGGCGGTCTGAAAATCCTTGTGAATGGCGCTTACATCTTCCAGAACAGTGGCAAACTGCTGCGAGCCCTGCTCTGCCGCATGGCGGGATTCTTCAGACAGGTTGGCCGTATTCTCCGCATTTTTGGCAATTTCGAGAATGGAAACGCTGAGCTCTTCCACCGCCGATGCTGTTTCTGCAATCCTGTGGGTCTGGGTTCCCACACCTTGCCCCGTTTCATCCACGCGGTGTGCAAGGCTGCCAAGAGCCGTGGTAAGGGCTGCCACAACCTCGCTCAGGCGCTGGGCGGCATCGCGCATGCCCTCTGTGCGGGCGCTCTCGGCATTGCGGGTGGCTTCTTCTGCCGCGTATTGGGCCTGAGCGGCGCTTTCTGCGCTTTCGCGGGCCTCGGCTGTGCGGTGGTCTGCCTCTCGCATTTTTTCTTTCAGCGATTCCAGCATGGAAACCATGGCATTGCGCAGAACAGAAAATTCGCTTTGGTAGGCAGTGGAAATGGGCGTTTCAAGATTGCCAGCAGCCACAGAGCGGGAAAACGAGGCCAGTGAAAGTATGGGGCTGATGATAGTTTTGTTGAGCACCAGAATAACCACAATGGCCAGTACCAGCAGAATGCCCACAGCGCCCATGGCTGTGTGCCGGTTGCTTTCGGCCAATTGCCGTGCCTCTGCAAAAAGCTCGGCGTCGGGCACGGCTATGCCAAGACCCATGCCCGTGGGCGACACACTGTAAAAAACGGTGTGCGGCTGGCCGTTGACTGTAAGGCTGTACTGGGCAAGGCTGCCGGGCGCAGTGGTGGTGAGCTCGTTTTTTGCGCCCATATAGGGCAGCTTGCTCACGGGTTGCAGCAGCAGTTCCTTGTCTGCCGGGTAAGCGGCGATGAGCCCGCTTCTGCAATCAATGGCAAAGGCCCGCGCATTGGGCGTAATGCGGATGTCGCCCACGGTTTTACGCAGGTTTTCAAGGCTCACATCCAGCGTAGAAACACCAATGATGCGCTCGTGGCGGTCGTGCATGATGCCTGCCACGGTGATCATGAGCGTATGCGAAGCTTCATCAAGATATGGAGCAGACCAGTACACACTGTCTGGGCGTTTTTTGCTTCTGTCCCACTGCGCGGGGATAGCCTGAGTGTACCACGGCTGCTTGGGATAATCGTATTCGGGCGTGCTGTAGTCCATGGTCAGTTCAATCTTGCCCTTGTCCCAGTATGCGTATGGCCCGTAATACTGCAAATCGGCCCGAAACGTACCCGGCTCAAACCACAGGCCGCAGCCAGCCGCTTCGGGGTAACGGGCAAGAATGCCCTTAAGCATGGCTGCAACGTCTTCGGCCATATCTTGATCGTGCCCTTGCTGCACATGCCGCAGGTTTTGCCCTGCAATAGCTATGGCTGCTGCTCCTTCCTGCACCAGCGCCATATAGGTGTTGATTTTTTCGGCCTCGGTTCGAATGCTCTGCTCAACAGATGTTTTGGTCTGCTCGTTATACTCTTGCTCCATGGCAGACATGTTGAGCAAGAGCAGCACATACCCCCCTAACGATACCAGAACCATGGTGCTAACCAGCAGCAAAGCTTTGAATTTTACCGAAATATTCATTCTTCCCCCTTAAGGCTGGATCCTACCTAAGAATCTCATCGGACAAGATGAGATAATGGTTTAGGTGATAAACTGAAATTGTCATTCAATTATCACCGTTGAGAAATAGGGGGGGAGTGACTCCACCCAGAGTTCACTGCCTTTGGGCAGTAAGGGCCTCTGGGTGGAGGTATGTTAGGCTACAGCAATCCGTGGCGGGCGGATACGCCTGTTAGACAGGCCTGTGTTCCAATGACTGTTTCAATTATCCATGCGAAAATCAACACGGATTTTAAACAACCGTGTGGCAGGGAGGTTAAGAATGGCAATGCCCGTGGCCGAAGCAATGGCATCCAGCGTAGCTTGGCTTTCTTCGCGCGAGGGGCTTATGAGCGTAAACCAGATGTTATAGGCGTGCTCGCGCAGGTAATTGTGTGTAACGCCGGGGCAGGCGTTTACCCGCGCCACAAAGTCATCCATCTTGTCATCGGGCACTTTGGCGGCGCACAGGGTAGAAACAAAACCCAGCTTGGCCGACTGAAAGTTTGCGCCAAGACGGCGAATGATCTTGCGGGCCTTGAGGCCGCGCACGCGTTCCAGCGCTTCTTCTTCGGCAATGCCAAGCATCTGGCCCAAGTCGGCGTAGGGGCGCGGCGTGAGCGGAAAGCCTGTCTGGATAATATCCAGCAGTTGCCGGTCAACGCTGTCCATAAGCGCTTCGGTAGTGGCAGGGGTGGCCGCATGGGCCGTTGGCTGCGTCATGGAGTTCCTCGTGAGGCTCAGGGGTTTTCCTTGCGGCGCATCTTGGCCGGAATATAGGTGCACAGGGGCTCCTCACCCATGTGGTCGCCGTCCATGCTGTGGGCGCGGGCGCGGCAGCCGCCGCACACCTTGTGGTATTCGCACACGCCGCACTTGCCCGTGTAGGTAGACTGGTCGCGAAACTGCAAAAAGTATTTGCTTTCGCGCCATATCTGCGGAAAGGGCGTTTCGCGCACATTGCCGCAATTCAGCTCAAGGTAGCCACAGGGCTGCACTTGCCCCACATGGCTGATAAAGCAGAAGCCCGTGCCGCCAAGGCAGCCTCGGGTGAGGGCATCCATACCAAAGGTTTCGGGCGTAACGCTGATGCCTTCTTCCTTGGCGCGCTGACGCATGATGCGGTAGTAGTGCGGCGCGCAGGTGGCCTTGAGGTGCATTTTTGTGCCCTTGCGAAAGTCGTAGAGCCAGTGCAGCACGTCTTCGTATTCCTGCGCGGTGATGACCTGATCGGCCAGACCAGAGGCGCGGCCCATGGGAACCAGCAAAAATATATGCCATGCGGCAGCGCCAATGCGCTCGCACAGCTCGAATATCTTTTTAAAGCTGCTCAGGTTGTTGCGGGTGACCGTAGTGTTGATCTGAAAGGGCATGCCCACAGATTTGAGGTATTCGATGCCGCGTAGCGAGGCCTCAAAAGCGCCGGGGACACCACGGAAACTGTCGTGGCTGGCGGCATCTGGCCCATCAATGGAGATAGAGCAGCGGTTGACGCCCGCATCCTTGATTTTTTGCGCTGTTTCGGGGGTGATCAGCGTGCCGTTGGGCGAAAAGGCGCAGGGCAGGCCCTTGCTGTGGGCATAGGCCACCAGCTCGTACACGTCGGGCCGCATCATGGGGTCGCCGCCGGTAAAGATGATGATGGGTTTGCCCACCTGCGGAAAGGTATCGATGAGGGCCTTGGCCTCTTCGGTAGACAGCTCGCCGGGGTAGGGTTCCGGGTGGGCCTCGGCACGGCAGTGCTTGCAGGCCAGATTGCAGGAACGGGTTACTTCCCAAGCAATGAGGCGACAGGCGGGGCTGCCGTCTTCAAGGGTGCGCAGGGGGGCGGTGATGCCGTCTGGATGGCCGGAAGCGGGATTGCCCGCAGCGCCAGAGGGGTGGCCTCCGGGGTGTCCGCCCATATGCCCGGCCATATGTCCGGCCATATGTCCGGAAGGATGGCCCATATTGTGGGGATGATTGCTCATTATCGTGCCAGTCCTTCACGCAGGATGGTTTCTGTAAAGTAGGTGATGATCATGTCGGCTCCGGCGCGTTTCAGGCCCGTGAGCGATTCCATCATCACCGCGCGTTCGTCAATCCAGCCGTTAAGACCGGCAGCGCGGATCATGGAATATTCGCCGCTCACCTGATAGGCGCACAGGGGCACGCTGGTATTGTCGCGTACAGTGCGAATGATGTCGCTGTAGGGCCCAGCGGGTTTGACGATAAGCGCGTCTGCGCCTTCTTCAAGGTCGGCAAAGGCTTCAAGCAGGGCCTCGCGGGCATTGCCGGGGTCCATTTGATACGACTTGCGGTCGCCGCTGGTCGGGGCGCTTTCTGCCGCCTCGCGGAAGGGCCCGTAGTAGGCCGAGGCGTATTTGACGGCATAGGACATGATGGGCGTGGTCATAAGGCCGCCCTCGTCCAGTGCCTCGCGTATGGCGGCAACGCGGCCATCCATCATGTCCGAGGGGGCCACCATATCGGCACCAGCCGCAGCATGGCTCACGGCTGTTTGGGCCAGCAGGGGCAGGGTGGCATCGTTAAGCACCTCGCCGCTGGGCATGAGAATGCCGCAGTGGCCGTGCTTCATGTATTCGCACAGGCATACGTCGGTAATGACATAGAGCTTGGGCCAGCGGTGCTTGAGCAGACGCACGGCTTGCTGCACGATGCCGTTTTCGTCATACGCGCCAGAGGCGTATTCGTCCTTGAGGTCAGGGATGCCAAAGAGGATAACGGATTTGAGGCCCGTGTCCACGGCCTTTGCCACCTGCTTTTCTAGCTCAGCAAGGCTGAGCTGAAACTGGCCGGGCATGGAGCCTATTTCTTTGCGAAAGCCCTTGTCTTCGGTTTCCACCACAAAGTAGGGCATGATCAGGTCTTCAACAAGCAGGGGGGCGGTTTCGCGCACGAGGGTGCGGAGTTCGGGGGTGGCGCGCAAACGGCGGCCTCGATGGAATGTGGTCATGGCTGTTGTCCTTTGTTCTGCGTGTGGCAGGTCGGTGCTTGGCCAGCCTGTGCAGCAGGTGCTGCCGGTGATTGCAAGTGTATGTGCAAACAAGGCCGTGTTGCCATGGGCAGCCGGGCTCGTTTGGTGTGCATGGTTTGCAGTATGCCCTGCTTTTCGCTCAAAAAACAAGCGGCGCACCCGTGTGGGCGTAGCTGGCTACGACCGGGGGCGCGCCGCCATGCGTGCACATTCAGCGAAAAAAGGGCTGCGCTAGCGCATTATTTAATGCCGATTTCCTCATCCGTCAGATAACAGGCCGGGTCCTGCGCCCATTCGTCGCCGTAAAAGGCTTCGGCGCGGGCGCGGAAGTTGCCGCCGCAGATGTTCAGATACTGGCACTTGGCGCAGCGGCCCTTGACGTGGGCCTTCTTGTCCTTGAGCTTGTGCAGCAGTTCAATCTGCGGGTCGTCCCAAATCTGCGAGAAGGGGCGCTCAAGCACGTTGCCAAAGGTGTGGTCACGCCAGAACTGGTCTGCGTGCACCTTGCCGTCCCACGAAATACAGCCAATGCCGCGACCAGAGCTGTTGCCCTCGTTGTACTGCAAAAGCTCAAACACTTCTTCGGCCCGCTTGGGATCTTCGCGCTTCATACGCATCCACACATAGGGGCCGTCGGCGTGGTTGTCGACGGTAAGAATTTCCTTGGGCTTGCCCGCTTCAAACAGGGCGCGGGTTTCGTCCATGATCAGGTCAAGCACCTGGCGGGTTTCTGCGTGGTCAAGGTCTTCCTTGATCAGCTCAGAACCACGGCCAGAGTACACCAAGTGGTAGAAACAGGCGCGCGGCACTTCCAGATCGTTGAGCAGGCGGAAGATGCCGGGAATTTCAGCCACGTTACGCTTGTTGATGGTAAAGCGCAGGCCCACCTTGAGGCCTTCGGCCTGACAGTTGGCAATGCCCTCTAGCGCTTTTTTGAAAGCACCGGGCACAGCGCGGAACTTGTCGTGCACGGCTTCCATGCCATCCAGCGAAATGCCCACATAGGAAAGGCCCACTTCCTTGAGTTCGCGGGCTTTTTCCTTGGTAATGAGCGTGCCGTTGGTAGAGATAACCGCGCGCATGCCCCGTGAGGTGGCGTGGCTGGCAAGCTCCACCAGATCCTTGCGCACCAGCGGCTCGCCGCCAGAGAACAGCATGACCGGCGCACCGTAGGCGGCCAGATCATCAATCATGGTCTTGGCCTGTTCGGTGTTGATGTCGTCCGAGCCGTCCACTTCAATGGCGTGGGCGTAGCAGTGTACGCACTTGAGGTTGCAACGCTGGGTCATGTTCCAGACCACAACGGGCTTTTTGTCTTTAGAGAACTGCAACAGGTGCGAAGGCAGTTTGCCAGATTCGCGTCCGTAACGCAGGGCGTCGGAAGGCTCGACCTGTCCGCAATACAGTTTGGAAATGCCTATCATGGCTTGATCCTTATTGTTCGATGCGTTGTTTCAGCACGGCAAAGGCCTCGTCAATTCCCTCGGCCTTAGTGCCGCCCGCTTGTGCCATGTCGGGTCTGCCGCCGCCAGAACCGCCGCAGGGGGCGGCCACGTCCTTGATGAGGGCGGGGGCAGTGAATTTGCCGTGCAGGTCTTTGGAAACATACAACAAAAGCCCAACCTTGCCGTCTTCTGCCGTGGCCAGACAGGCTACGGCATTTTCAGACAGGCGCGAGCGCACGTCGTCCATGATTTCGCGCAGGGCTTTTACAGGAACATTGTCCAGCTTGGCGGCCAGCAGGCGCACGCCGTTTACTTCCTGTGCGCGGGCTGCCAGATCGGCCCCGGTCACAGGCGCGGCTGCGGCCTTTTCAGAGGCTTTGCGCAGCTTTTTAACATCGCTTTGCAGGGCGGCCACGCGCTCGGCCAACTGGCCGGGGCGTGCCTTGAGCTGACCGGCAAGCGCGGCCAGTTCTGCCCGCTGTTCCACGGCTTGGGCATAGGCATTCCAGCCTGTTACGGCCTCAATGCGCCGCGTACCGGCGGCCACGCCGCTTTCAGAAACGATCATGAAGGCTCCGGCCTTGCCGGTGCGTTCAAGGTGTGTGCCGCCGCACAGTTCAACAGATTCAGGTTCGCTCTTTTCTGCGCCAGAAACTGTGAGCACACGCACAATATCGCCATATTTTTCGCCAAACAGGGCCATTGCGCCGCTGGCCATAGCTTCGGCCACGGGCATTTCTTTGGCGGAGACGGGCAGGTCGGCCATGATGGCGCGGTTTACATCGCGTTCCACAGCGGCCAGCTCTTCAGGGGTAAGGGCGGCAATGTGCGAAAAGTCAAAGCGCAGACGGTGCGGATCAACCAGCGAACCAGCCTGCTTGACGTGCGAACCTAGCGCACGGCGCAGGGCCGCGTGCAGCAGGTGGGTGCAGGTGTGGTTGCGGGCAGTGGATTTGCGCTGGTCGGTGTCTACGTTAAGCGTAGCCTCGCCGCCCTTGTGCAGCTCGCCCTTGGTCACTTCAATTTCGTGCACCAGCAGGGTGGGCGCGGGCTTGTGGGTGGTGAGCACCTTGGCCTCGCCAGAGAGGCTTGTGAGCGTGCCCATGTCGCCTGCCTGACCGCCGCCCTCGCCGTAAAAAGGCGTTGTGGCGGTGATGGCGTAGCCGGTATCGCCTTCGCCCAGATCGTTGACCTGTTCACCCGCGCCGTTGAGCAGCAGGGTGATGGGGCTTTTTTCCGTAAGGCGTTCGTAGCCCACAAAGGTGCTGCTCACACCCGCATCCAGCAGGGGCTTGAAGACGTTTGCGCCGTCGGCCTGACCCAGCAGGCCGCCCTTTTTCTGGTGTTCGCGGGCGCGTTTGCGCTGCTCGGCCATGTGCTTTTCAAAGCCAGCGGCGTCGGCGGCAAAGCCGCGCTTTTCGGCCACGTCGGTAACAATATCAAGGGGGAAGCCGTAGGTATCGTACAGCTTGAAGCAGAATTCGCCGGGAATCTGCGTTTTGCCAGCGGCCTTGAGGGCGGCCAGCTCTTCGTCCAGCAGTTCCAGCCCCTTGGCAAGGGTGAGGGAGAAGCGCTGTTCTTCCTCGTGCACCGCACGGGCGATAAAGTCGGCGTGTTCGATCAGTTCGGGGTAGGCGTCGCCCATGACTTCGGTAACCTTGCGGGCCACCTTGTGCATGAAGGGCTCGTTGACGCCCATGAGCGTGGCGAAACGCAGTGCGCGGCGGATGAGGCGGCGCAGCACGTAGCCGCGGCCCTCGTTGGAGGGCAGCACGCCGCCAGCCACCAAAAAGGCAGCAGAACGGCTGTGGTCGGCGATAACACGCAGGGCCGTGTCCACATCATTGGTGTCGGGCGCGCTAAAGCTGTAGCTCACGCCAGCCAGCGAGGCGGCGTACTGGATGATCTCTTGAAACAGGTCGCAGTCAAAATTTGAGCGCTTGCCCTGAGCCACAGCGGCCATGCGTTCAAGGCCCATGCCCGTATCAATGTTGGGATTGGCCAGCGCCACGCGTGTGCCGTCGGCAGACTGGTCAAACTGCGTGAACACGAGGTTCCAGATTTCAAGGAAGCGGTCGCAGTCGCACTTGCCAATGCCGCAGTCGGGGCCGCAAGACATGTCTTCGCCCTGATCAACGTAAATTTCGGAGCAGGGGCCGCAAGGGCCGGAATCACCCATGGTCCAGAAGTTGTCCTTTTCGCCCATGCGCACGATACGGTCGGCGGGCAGGTTCGCAACCTCGGCCCAGATGGCGGCGGCTTCGTCGTCATCGCGGAACACAGTGACCCACAGTTTTTCCTTGGGCAGTTCCAGCTCGCCATTCACAAATTCCCACGCCCAAGTGATGGCCTCGCGCTTGAAATAGTCGCCAAACGAAAAGTTGCCCAGCATTTCAAAAAACGTGTGGTGGCGCGCGGTGCGGCCCACGTTTTCAAGGTCGTTGTGCTTGCCCGAAACGCGCAGGCACTTCTGACAGGTGGTTGCGCGGTTGTATGCGCGTTTTTCTTCGCCCAAAAACAGCTTTTTAAACTGCACCATGCCCGCGTTGGTAAACAGCAGGGTGGGGTCGTTGGGCGGAATAATGGGGCCGGATTCCACAATTTCGTGCTGGTGGCGGTGGAAAAATTCAAGGTAGCGGCGGCGTATTTCTTTGGCGGTGAGCATTTACTGGCTCCGTAATGGGGTCTGCGCGGGCAATGACCGCGCGCCACCATGGCACGCGGTCACCGTATAATCATTGCCTTATTCGTAAGTGGGCGCGGGGGTTTCGCCTTCGTCTAGGTCTTCAGTAGTGGGGGTAAATTCCTTGGGGTTCAGGCCCAGAAATTCCACAACCTTGGCTTCGATCTGGTTGCGCAGATCAAGGTTTTCGTCCAGCAGCGCGCGTACTTTTTCGCGGCCCTGTCCGAGTTTTTCAGAGCCAAAGGCAAACCATGAGCCGCTCTGGTCGATGATCTTGGCTTCAATGCCAAGGTCAAGCAGTTCGCCAGAGCGCGAGATGCCCTGCCCGTACACAATATCAAAAATGGCGCTACGGAAGGGCGGGGCAACCTTGTTTTTGACCACCTTTACCCTCGTGCGCGAGCCAAACGATTCTTCCTTGTCCTTGAGGGTCTGGATGCGCCGAATATCAAGGCGCACAGAAGAATAGAACTTGAGCGCGTTGCCGCCGGTGGTTGTTTCGGGGCTGCCGTAGCCGGTCACGCCGATCTTCATGCGTATCTGGTTGATGAAGATCACAGACGTGCGCGACTTGTGGATGGTGCCGGTGAGGCGGCGCATGGCGTGCGACATAAGGCGGGCATGGCCGCCCACCTGCGATTCGCCCATGTCGCCCTCAAGCTCGGCCTGCGGAATAAGCGCGGCCACAGAGTCGACTACCACAAGGTCAACCGCGCCAGAGCGCACAAGCATGTCGGCAATATCCAGTGCCTGTTCGCCGTAGTCGGGCTGTGAAATGAGCAGTTCGTCTGTATTTACGCCAAGGCGTTTGGCGTAAGAAACGTCGAGGGCGTGTTCTGCGTCCACAAAGGCGCACGTGCCGCCCATTTTTTGGCATTCGGCAATGATGTGCAGGGTAAGCGTGGTTTTACCCGAAGATTCCGGGCCAAAAATTTCGCTGATGCGCCCACGGGGTATGCCGCCCACGCCCAAGGCCAGATCAAGGCCAATGGAACCTGTGGGAATGACGGGAATATTAACATGGGCGTCGTCGGAAAGCTTCATCACCGCGCCCTTGCCGTACTTGCGCTCGATAGTGGCAAGTGCGGTTCCCAAGGCTTCGGCGCGCGCATTTTCCTGACTCATGGCTGGTTTTTTGGCCATAGCTCATTGCTCCGGGTAAGAATATCTTCAAGCTGATTAATATAGCAGACCAAGCCAAGCAAGGCAAATGCTGCATGGTCCAAGGAGCTGCGGGCAAAGCTCGTATTAAATAATTATAATTCTCAATAAGCGTAAAATCAAGCAAATATCAGCGGCAAAAGCCTGAATACCATACTTGCGCAGCGGCGATTGCTGTCGTACAAGCGCGGGCATGAGCGATTCGCCACAAATTATTGTACTGTTTTCTGGCGGGCTAGACAGCCTGTTGACGGCTAAACTGCTTGAAAGCCAAGGGGTTGCCGTCCGTTGCCTCCATTTTTATTCGCCTTTTTTTGGCGGTGAGGCCTTGGCGGCCCGTTGGCGCAAAAAATATGGGCTCGACATCGCGTGTCAGGATGTAGGCCCGCAGTTTGCAGAAATGCTGCGCCAAAGGCCGGAGCACGGCTTTGGTAAGGTGCTGAACCCCTGCGTGGACTGCAAGATTCTGCTGCTGCGCGAGGCCCGTAAATATATGGAAAGCGTAGGCGCTCAGGCGCTTGCCACTGGCGAGGTGCTGGGGCAGCGCCCCATGTCGCAACGGCGCGATACCCTCAACGTAATTCTGCGCGATGCGGGCGTGAGCGATGTTTTGCTGCGCCCCCTGTGCGCCCACCATCTGCCGCCCACCCCGGTGGAAGAAAGCGGTCTTGTGGACCGCTCAAAGCTGTTGGGCATCTGGGGGCGGGGCCGCACCGAACAGCTTAATCTTGCCAAAAAGTTTGGCATTACAGAAATTCCCACGCCGGGGGGCGGCTGCCGCCTTACCGAGCGCGAAAACGCCCGCCGCTACTGGCTGGTGCTCACGCGGCTGCCCGCACCCACCGCAAGCGACTTTACCCTTGCCAACCTTGGGCGGCAGTTTTGGCACACAGAGGGCGAGGCCCACTACTGGCTGTGCGTGGGGCGCAACAGCGCCGACAACGACCTGCTGGCATCTGCCGCAGGGCCAGATGACCTTATTTTGCGCATGCGCGACATGCCGGGGCCGCTGGCCCTTGCCCGTAATGGAGCCCTGTGGCCGGAGGAGGTGCTGCGCACTGCCTGCCAGATGACAGCCTCATACGCGCCCAAGGCGGTGGCCACCGGGGGCGATGTGTATGTGCGCGCCCGCAGGGGGGAGGAGTTCAGCGATCACAGCGTACCCACCAAACGGTGCGAAGATTTGTGGAACGAACCCGCGTGGGATGAGGTTAAGGGCTATATTCGCGCCGAAGCGCGTGAGCGTCAGGCTGTGCAGGATGCCGCCAAAGAGGCCGCCAGAGCCACAGCGCGCGAAGCCCGCTACGAGGCAGAGAGGCTTGAGGCCGGGCTGCACGCGGATGGTGCCAACCCACAAGCCTGATTGTAACATAAATGTAATCGGTTTTAGTATGTTGCCGTAAACGCCCCGGTAGAGCCGGGGCGTTTTGCGTGCAGCCCTGCCGTATTTGTACACGCTTTGCAGATTCTTGAGTGCGCAGCTTTACAAAGATTGCACATGTAGCTATATGAGTCCATTGCATCAAAAGAGCATTTTCACTGCGAGGTGCTCTGAGCGGGCCATGCCGCAGCATGGCTGGCCGAAACGGGATGATCGGCGCAAATCGCTTGTGCCACGCCCCTGCTCGGCTAACTCAGTAGACCGTTCATGCGCCCCCCAGCGGCGTCCGCCGGAGGATTTAAATGGATCACAAGGATTTGGAATATTTTCGCAAGCTTCTTTCTGGCATGCTTGAAGAAGCAAAGCAGAAGGGCGACAGCACCCTTGAAGAACTGACGGATAGCAACGAAGTGTTCGCCGACCCGGCTGACCGCGCCACTGCAGAATCCGACAGGGCGTTTACCCTGCGCATCCGTGACCGCGAGCGCCGCCTGATCCGCAAGATTCAGGCAGCCCTTACCCGTATTGACGATGGTACTTACGGAATATGCGAAGACTGCGGCGACGACATCAGCGTCCCCCGTCTTAAGGCCCGCCCTGTGACGCGTTTGTGCATCAACTGCAAGGCCAAACAGGAAGAAGACGAACATCTTCGAGGTGACTAGCGCCGGTTTGCCATAGCGGCCTGTTGTTCTGAGCTTTTTGGTCAGGCGGGTTACTGCGTCATCGCAAAATCCGCTTGAGCCCTTTTGCGTGCGTTTAGTGCGCAGGGCAGAGGCTTGCGGCAGAAAGGCCACGCTGGCTTGCGGGGAAGTGAGCCCTGTAGGAATGTTGCGGCCTAGCGCCAACTGGCCCGTGCCAGTTGCAGTGCCTGCTGTCTACGCTTGTGCAGGCATGCGCCCTACGGTTGCTTGCGCCAAATTTTTAGGGGCTGGCTTAGCGTGCCGCTGTTGCAGCGGTTGGCGGCCCCCGCATTGTCCTTGACGTATTGTACGTGCCGCATTTGCTTGCCGTTTTTTTGCCCGTATTGCCTTGGCCGTCACCCCATGCCCCACCACATCCCGCAAGCCGGGTTTTTCTATGGATGCCCATCTTTTTCGCCGCTGTTGTGAAGACCTGATCCCCCTGCTTGTAGGAGCACGGGTGGAGAAAATTCAGGAACCCACCGAAGGCCTTCTAGCTGTCATGATTTACAGCGGCGGGCGCAAGCGGCAGCTTTGCCTGCGCTTTGGGCGCAAGGATCCCTTTTGTTTTGTCACTGCCCAGCGCATCAGCGTGGGGCGCGCACCCTCGGCACCCATCATGCGTTTGCGCAAGTATGCCGCAGGGCGGCGTATTGTGGCCTGTGTGCCGCAGTGGAGTGAGCGCCGTTTGTGGTTGCTGCTGGGCGGCGGGGCAGATGCTGTAAACTGTTCTGCGGTGGATGCCGATTCCTCGGCCCAGCCTCTGCTCACTTGGCTGCTGCTCGACCTGCGCGAAGGGCCAAGTCTAAAATTTCTTGCCGATGCCGATGCCCCAGAAGAAGACCAGCCCCCGTGGCCAGAGCCGGATCAGCTTGCGGCGGCCCTGCAAGACTGGCGGCAGTGGGCGGTGCTCACACCAGCCCTGCGGCGCACTCTTGCCTGTCTGGATGAGCCGGAGCAGTGGGCCCTGCTGGAAGATTTGCGCCTCGGCGGTGGCGATCTGTTTTGTTATGGCGCAGAGCATCTGAAATCGGATCACCCGGATACGCCCCCCCCGCAGGCCTCAACCCTTGCTGACCTCAATGAGCCAGTCCCCGCCATGCCTCGGTCCGTACTGGCCATAAGTGCTTGGCCCTTGCCCCCAGCCCAGCAACAGGCCTTGCTGAGCAAGGATGCCGCAACCCGCTCTGTGCAAAAATTTTGCGGGGCCAACGCTCTGGCGCTCACAGAAATGGCAGGGCAGGATATTGTGCTCTCGCGTCTTGCGCTGGATCAGGCCCGCGAGGCTGCGCAGCCGCTCGACCGCCGCGTTCGCAAGCTCACCAAGCTGCTCGACAAACTGCGCGAGGAAGAAACCCGCCTTGGCGGCATGATGGCCGGTCAGGCTGATGCGCTGGCGCTTCAGGCCGAATTGTGGCGCTGGCCCGCAGAGTATCGCGCCGCATCCGTGCGTGTGGAAGAAGGTCCACACGGCCCTGCCCGTGAGATAAAGCTGGATTTGCGCCGTTCTGTGCGCGAAGAAATGGCCCGTTTGTTCCACACGGCCCGGCGCGGGCAACGCGGCATGGAGCATCTGGCCGACCGCCGCGCCGCACTGGAGGCAGAGCTGGCCGCATTGCGTCAGGCCCGGCACGACAGTCTGCTGGGCGCAACCGTTGGCAATGCAGAAGAAGCCGCCAACGGCAGCCGCGCGGCGGGCTCTGGCATGGCCGCCACCCTGCCTAAGAACGTGCAGATGTTCATTAGCTCGGATGGTTTTGTGTTGCTGCGTGGACGCGATTCCAAGGGCAACCTTGCGGCACGCAAGCTGGCGGCCCCACACGATATTTGGCTGCATGCAGAAAACGGCCCCGGCTCACACGTGATTATTCGCCGTGCACACGGCGGGCAGGAAGTGCCGCCCCGTACTCTGGACGAAGCCGGAGCGCTGGCCGCAAGCAAAAGCTGGCAAAGGGATGCCGCACGGGCGCGCATACAGTATGCCGAGGTGCGCCACGTCAAACCCATGCGCAACGCCCCGGCGGGTACGGTGCGCATAGACAAGTCGCTGCCGTCGCGTGAGGTGGCAGTGGATCTTGCCCTTGAAGAAAAGCTGCTGCCCGGCTAGGCATGGCCCGCCGGTTCAATTAGGGAGTGAAGATTGCATGGATTTTACGGTTGAAAGCAAGAATTTTCGGGCTCTTGGCGTAGGGGCTGTGGTGCTTGACGTAAGCCCCTCGGCTGTTGCTCAGGCTGTGGTTGTTTCGCTGGATGATGCCGCTGGCACGGCCCTGCGCTTGCCGTGTGGCGCAAAGGGCTGGCAGAGCGCTGCTCTGCGGCTGGAGCACGGCACAGAAATGCAGCTGCCCCTGCCGCAAGATTTTGCGGTTGCCCCCGGTGATGCCTTGGTGCTGGGTTGCCTAGGCCCGCTGGCTGCGGCGCAGGGCGGCACACTGGGCAAAAATGCTCCTCTTGAAGTCTATGCCGTGCGGCGTGACGGTAGCGGTCAAGAAGCCGATGCCCAACTATTTGAGTTTGCAGATACCACCAGCATCATGAAGCGCTGCGGTCTTGCCCGCGCCACTGAATATGAAGTGGAAAAGTACCCCCTAAAAAAAGTTTGCAAGGTCAGCGCCATTATCTTTGCGGTGGGGCTGGTTTGCTTCAGCGTTCTCATGCATCTGTTTACAGAGAGCATGGATGACCTGTTGCGCCGTTTGCCTGAGGCCCTGCTCATGAGTGCAAAGTTTGGCGGCGTTTCTGCCCTTGTTGTAGCCATAGGCGGGGGCTTGTATGTAAAGAGTTCCAACGACTACAACAGCAAAAAACAGTACGAGGTCTACACCCGGCAGTTTGAGCAGGCCATGGCAGAGGTGCTGATGCCTCCTGCAACCTAATAAATGCTTTTTCTATTTTGTCCATGCGGTTATCTCTGCACGCAGAAAAGGGTTGTCTTCGGACGCCCTTTTTTTGTGCAAAGTGCAGATAATTACCCAAATGCACAAAATTACATTTTTGTTTTGCAGAAGGGTGAATTTTTCATAATTGTATCAAATCCATGTCATTTTGAGTGATGTGTAGTATTTTATCTAAATATTTTAAAGTGTTAATAGTATTGTGATGGCACACAAACTGCAACACTTCTGTAATCTTCCAGTCCCTATGCCCGGCGATGATCAGTGGAATGACGTGTGGCCGGGGGCTGGTTTGCCTTGCAGGGCAGTGCAGGGTGCAAAACTGATTGCAGGAGAACGTGAAATGCAAAAATGTAAGTTGTTGGTTTGCAGTGTCTTAGTCGCTGCGGTAATGGCTCTGGCCACAGTTTCAGGGGCCGCAGACCTTGTAATGCTGCAAAAAGAGGGTTGGGATCCTACCGTGCGGCAAAGCATTAATGAAATGTTTGTTCTCTATGGCAAGGGCAGCCCAAACTATAATCCATCCATACGCCCCTATGCTGTTTTTGACTTTGACAACACTGTTTCCATTCTGGACGTTGAAGAGCAGCTTGCCATCTATCAGTTGGAGCACATGCGCTTTGCCATAAACCCGGACCAGATGTACGCCGTGCTGACCACAGGCGTACCGGACATAAACAAGGATTTGGGCAAGGAATTTAACAACCTTACCGTTGCCAGTGTGGCAGCGGATGCCGCAGCCGCCTACAAGCGCCTGTACGCACAGGGCTATGTGTCGCCTGCAGGCGTGTACGGCGAAAAAATGCAGAAGATGCAGGCTGGCGATGACTGGAAAGAATTTGCCACAAAGGTGCGCTGGCTCTACGACGCCATTGGCGACACCATGGACGTTTCCGTCTCCTACCCCTGGATCACCTACTGGTTTACGGGCATGACCCCCCAGCAGGTTTACGGCATGGCCCACGAGGCCTTTATTCAGTACCGCAAGGCCAGCGCCGACCCTGCCTTTTGGCAAAAACGCAAGTGGCAGAGCCCGGCTGGCTATAAGGGCAGCAAGGCTGGACAGGTGTCTGTTTCGTACAAGCAGGGCATAACGGTATCGGCTGAAATTCAGGAGCTGTTCCATGCCCTAGAGGCCAACGGCTTTGACGCTTGGGTGTGTTCGGCCTCCTTTATTGATGTTATTTCCGCTGCTGTGAGCCCTGAGGTTTTTGGCATCGAAGGCGTGGACGGTGTGTTGGCCATGACCAATAAGGAAAAGAACGGCGCGTATCTCAACGAATACGATTATGCCTTTCACGCGCAGACACAGGGCAAGGGCAAAACGCTGAGTATTTCAAAGCTGATTGCGCCCCTGTACCGTGGTCGCGGCCCGGTTTTTGTGGCCTTTGACTCGCAGGGCGATTTTAATTTTGTGAGCGAGTACGCCGACACTGCCGTGGGCCTTGGCCTCAACCGCGCCCGCAAGGACGATGCCGGCATCTTGGCCGCAGTGGCCCTGTATCAGAACAAGAAAAAAGTCACCGTGGCCAAGGCCGTTCAGCAGGGCAATACGCGTTATCTGTTGCAGGGCCGCAATGAAAATGGCGGCTATTTGTGGGCCAAACCCGAAGTGCAGCAACTGGGCAAGGACAAGCCAGAACTGCTCAGCAGCAAGGCCGAGGGCTGGCTGAAAATGCTTGAAAACGGCACCCCCGTGCCCACGTTGATTAACGACGCGCCAAAACTTACAGGCAATCTCAAAACCTACGATGGGTATAAATCCATACGCTAGCGCAGATACACAGCTCCATTATCTCCATAACAAAAGGCCGTCCCGAAAGAGACGGCCTTTTGTATGAGGCAAACCCTGTGGAGTGGGCTTACTTTTTCAGCACTTCCACCGTGGCAAGGGCGATTTGCAGCTCTTCGTTGGTGGGAATGATGATAACGGGGATTTTGCTGTCGGGCGTGGTGATGATACGCGCACCGGGCTTGCGGGTTCCGTTTTCTTCCTTGTTCAGCTTGATGCCAAAGGCTTCAAGGCCTTCGCACACCATGGCGCGCACGATGTCGTCGTTTTCGCCGATACCAGCGGTGAACACCAGAGCGTCCACGTTGCCTTCAAGCAGGAAGAAGTAGGAGCCAAGGGTCTTTTTGATGCTACGCACAAGCAGCTTGAGGGCCAGCTCGGCGCGTTCGTTGCCCTTTTCCACCTGGGCATGCACGTCGCGCATGTCGGTGTAGCCGCACAGGCCCAACAGGCCCGACTTTTTGTTCATCAGGGTGTCGGCTTCGGCGGGGCTGAGGCCTTTCTTTTCCATGATGAAGGGCACGATGGCCGGGTCGATGGTGCCGCAGCGGGTGCCCATCACAAGGCCTTCCAGCGGGGTAAGGCCCATGCTGGTGTCAAAGCACTTGCCGTTTTTAACGCAGCTCATGGAAGAGCCGTTGCCAAGGTGCATGGTGATGGAACGCAGCTCGGAAAGGGGCTTGCCAAGGAACTGGGCGGTGGCATTGGCAATGTACTTGTGCGACGTGCCGTGGAAGCCGTAGCGGCGGATGCGCAGTTCTTCGTACATTTCGTAGGGCAGGGCGTACATAAAGGCTTCCTTGGGCATGCCCATGCCGAATTCGGTGTCGAACACGGCCACGTTGGGAACACCGGGGAAGAGCTTTTCAGCCACTTCAATGCCCATGAGGTTGGCAGGGTTGTGCAAGGGGCCAAGCACGGCGCATTCTTCCACAATCTGCTTCACACGCTCGTTCACCAGCACCGGGTCGCTCACGGCTTCGCCGCCGTGCAGCACGCGGTGGCCGATGGCGTAGATTTCGCTCTTGTCCTTGATCACGCCCTTATCGGCGTCGGTCAAAAGGGCGATGACAAGTTCCATGGCTTCCACATGGGTGGGGAAGAAAGCCTCGCGAACCAGTTTTTCTTCCGTGTCCGTATCGGGGGCGATTTTGTGGGTAAGGCGTCCGCCTTCCTGCCCGATGCGTTCGGCAAGGCCTGTAGCGAGCACGGCGCGCGTGTCCATTTCCAGCAGCTGATACTTGCAGGACGAGGAACCCGCGTTGATCACCAGAATTTTCATGACTAATCCTTTCCTTGAACTTGTTTATTCTGATCGCGGGCCGGCAGTTTGTGGCGCATGCCTTGCGTCAGTAATGTTTTTGCGGCTGTAAGTTTTGTGCGGCGGTTTGCCCTGTAAGGCAAACCGCCCAAAACTCATACCAGCCGGGGGTAATATTGCGTTACTTCTGCGCGGCCTTTTCGGCTGCGGCCTGCACAGCAGTGATGGCAACGGTATTAACGATGTCGGGCACGGTGCAACCGCGCGAGAGATCGTTGACGGGCTTGTTGAGGCCCTGAAGCACGGGGCCGATAGCCACTGCGCCAGCAGCACGCTGCACGGCCTTGTAGGTATTGTTGCCCGTGTTGAGGTCGGGGAAGATGAATACCGTGGCCTTACCGGCAACCTTGCTGTCGGGCATCTTGGTTTTGGCAACCGAGGGGTCGATGGCAGCGTCGTACTGCAAGGGGCCTTCGAGCGCAAGATCGGGGGCAATTTCTTGTGCGATCTTGGTGGCTTCTACCACTACGTCCACATCTGCACCCTTGCCGGAAGTGCCGGTAGAGTACGAGAGCATGGCCACGCGGGGTTCAATGCCAAACACCTTGGCCGTGTGGGCCGAGGCAATGGCGATTTCTGCCAGCTGCTGGGCCGTGGGGTTGGGGTTGACTGCGCAGTCGCCAAAGGCCAGCACGCGGTCCTTGAGGCACATGAGAAAGACCGAAGAAACCACGGTGAAGCCGGGTTTGGTCTTAATAAATTCAAATGCCGGGCGGATGGTGTGGGCCGTGGTGTTGACCGAGCCGGAAACCATGCCATCGGCGTCGTCCTTCTTGACCATCATGGTGGCAAAGTAGGTAGAGTCGGTCATGGTGTCGCGCGCCTGTTCGGGGGTGATGCCCTTCTTTTTGCGCAGCTCGTAGTAGGTATTGGCATAGTCGTCGAACAGTTCGGATTTCGCCGGGTCAATGAGGCGGGCCTTGGCAATGTCCAAACCAAAGGCGCTGGCTTTGGAGCGGATTTCTTCCACATCGCCCAGCAGAATGATTTCGGCCACATCGCGGCGCAGCAGAATATCGGTGGCGCGCAGGATGCGCTCTTCTGTGCCTTCGGCCAGCACGATGCGCATTTTGTTGGTCTTGGCGCGCTGGATCAGCTCGAATTCAAACATCATGGGCGTAATGCGGCTGCTGCGCTCGCCACCGATGCGGTTTTCGATTTCCTTACCGTTGACGTACTGTTCAAAGAGGCCCAGCACGCTGTTGATCTTGCGCAGATCGCCCGGTTCAATGGGGGCAATGATGCTTTGCAGTGCCATAAAGGCCTTGTAGGTGTGGTGAGGCGTCAGCAGGATGGGCAGTGGGGAGCCAGTCCAGCCTTCAATGAATTTGCATACGTTTTCGGAGGGACGGATGCCCCCGGTGAGCAGCACGCCCGCAATGTCGGGAGTAGAAGACGACAGGCGCGAGGCAATGGCTGCCAGAAGTACGTCGGCGCGGTCGCCGGGGGTGACGATGAGCTGGTCTTTGGCAATGTAGTTGAGCACATTGTCCACATGCATGGCGGCAATAAGATAGTCGCCTACCAGTGCGTCAAGGCGTTTTTCGCCAAACAGCACTTCTGCGTCCAGACCCTTTTTTACGTCAGCCATGGTGGGCTGGCCGATGGTGGGGTCGTTGGGCACAGAGAAAATAAGGGCGCGGTTGTCCTGCGTGCTAAAGTGGCCGCGCAGTTCGTCCAGCTCTGTCTGCGTGAGGTTGCGGCGGTTCACAATGGTGGCAACCACGTCCAGCGCATAGGGTTCAAGGCTGTCCATGGTGATCTGGAGCGAATCACGAATATCTTCGGCGCTCACATTGTAGCCGCTGGTGACCAGAATGACCGGGCAGCCAAGGTTGGCCGCAATTTCGGCATTGAGTTCAAACTCAAAAACCGGGTCTTTGGCAAGAAAGTCGGTACCCACGCATACAACGAAATCATAGGTTTCCAGCAGCTTTTTGTACTTCTGGATGATGTTTTCAATGAGCAGGTTGCGCGAACCCTGATTGATGATCTGACGGGCTTCGCGCTGGGTGTAGGCGAAGGTGTCGGCGTAGTCCATCTTGAGCTTGAAGTATTCAAGCATCAAATGGATGTCGGGGTCGCGGTCGTCCCACAGGGGTTCGTTGATGATGGGACGGAAAAAAGCCACCTTGCGCATGCTGCGGGTGAGCAGCTGCATGGCCCCAAGGGCAATGGCGCTCTTGCCCGTCATGGGCCCAGTGGCGGTGATGTATAGACCGTTGTGCATAGTGCCTCCCCTGCTGTGCCGGCAGGCTGGCGGATTAACCCGAAAAAAAGGGCGCGAAGGCTTTCCTCGCGCCCAGGCCTTTATCCTTTGATCCCAAGCGTGCGACGCAGCCCGCGCCCGCAGCATGGGGCTGCTCCCCGGAGGAGAACCATATGCTGTCGGGCGCGGTGCGTCATAACGTCAGGCCTCTACTATTCAGCCTTGCTGGCGTCGGGGTAGGGCAGGTCAGCCAGCTGCTTGAGCATAGCGTAGCGTTCGGCGTAGGCATCGGCCAGTTCCGCACGCAGCTTTTTGGAGACTTCGGGAGCCATTTTTTCCAGTGAGGCAAAACGGGTTTCGCCGCCCAGGAACTCCTGAATGTCAGCAGTGGGAGCCTTGCAATCGAGCTGGAAGGGATTTTTCTTTTCCTTGGCCAGTTCGGGGTTGTAGCGGTACAGGGGCCAGTAACCGGAAAGCACGGCCATCTTGGCTTCTTCCTGGCTCTTGCCCATGCCCTTGCGCAGACCCTGGTTGATGCAGGGAGCGTAAGCGATGATGAGCGAGGGTCCCTTGTAGGCTTCGGCTTCGCGGAAGGCCTTGAGCACCTGCTGCTTGTCCGCGCCCATGGACACGGAGGCAACGTACACGTAGCCGTAGGTCATGGCCATGCGGCCAAGGTCTTTTTTGCCGGTGCGCTTGCCAGCTGCGGCAAACTGGGCCACGGCGCCAAGCGGGGTAGCCTTGGAGGACTGGCCGCCGGTGTTGGAGTACACTTCGGTATCCATCAGCAGCACGTTGATGTCGTCGCCGCTGGCGAGCACGTGGTCAAGGCCGCCGTAACCGATGTCGTAGCCCCAGCCGTCGCCGCCGAAGATCCACACGCTCTTCTTGGTGAAGAGGTCGTCCATGTGCCACAGTTCATGGGCCAAGGGGCTGTCAAAGCCTTCCAGCAGGGCCATGATCATTTCGCCATACTTGCGCGAGCCTTCGGCGTCGTCCTTGTTGTCCAGCCAACCCTGAAGGGCTTCCTTCAGTTCGGGCGAAGCAGCTTCGTCATTCAGGGCTTCCTGAATCTTCATGGCCAGCAGGCCACGGCGCTGTTCGTAGGCAATGCCCATGCCGCAACCGTATTCGGCGGCGTCTTCAAACAGCGAGTTGCCCCAAGCCGGGCCAAAGCCGTCTTTGTTGGTGCAGTAAGGCGTGGTGGGCGAAGAAGCGCCCCAGATGGACGAGCAGCCCGTGGCGTTGGCCACGATCATGCGTTCGCCGAACATCTGGGTGAGCACCTTGACGTAAGGAGTTTCGCCGCAACCGGCGCAGGCGCCGGAGAACTCGTGCAGGGGCTGCTGTAACTGCGAACCCTTAACGGTGTCACGCGCCATCAGGTCGTCTTTCAGGGTGATGTTGTCATCAGCGTATGCCAAGTTGGCCTTCTGGGTGGCCAGCTGGGTGTCCAGGGGCTTCATGACCAGAGCCTTGACCTTGGCGGGGCACACTTCGGCGCACGAGCCGCAGCCCAAGCAGTCTTCAGCGTACACCTGAATGCGGAACTTCAGACCCTTGAGTTCCTTGCCGATGGCGTCCTTGGTGGCAAAGGAGGCGGGAGCGCCAGCCAGTTCTTCTTCCGTGGCAAGCACGGGGCGAATGGCGGCGTGGGGGCACACAAAGGAGCACTGGCAGCACTGGATGCAGTTTTCAACCTGCCATTCGGGCACGTCGATGGCGCAGCCGCGCTTTTCGCAAGCGGCGGTGCCAAGGGGCATAAAGCCAGCCGGATCCATGGCGGACACGGGCAGCTTGTCGCCCTGCTGGGCCAGAATGGGACGCACAACGGCGCTGATGTAATCGTCTTCGTCGCAGTGGCAGGCTTCGGCGCCTTCAGTGGCAGTGGCCCAAGAAGCGGGGTATTTCACTTCTTCCAGAGCGTCCATGCCCTTGTCCACAGCGGCAATGTTCATGTTGACGATCTTGTCGCCCTTGCTGCCGTAGGTTTTCTTGATGGATTCTTTGAGCAGGCCCACGGCCTTTTCAAAATCAAGCACGTTGGCAAGCTTGAAGAAGGCGGTCTGCATGATCATGTTGATGCGGCCGCCGAGGCCCACTTCCTGGGCAACCTTGACGGCGTCCACGTTGTAGAACTTCAGCTTTTTGCGGGCGATAACGCGCTTCATGGAGGCGGGCAGGTGCTTTTCCATGTCGGAGAGCGACCAGTTGGAGTTCAGTACAAAGGTGCCGCCTTCCTTGATGCCTTCAAGAATATCGTACTGGGTCACGTAGGCAGCCTTGTGACAGGCCACGTAGTCGGCCTTGGTGATCAAGTACGAAGAGGTGATCTGTTCTTTGCCGAAGCGCAGGTGCGACACGGTAAAGCCGCCAGACTTCTTGGAGTCATAGGCAAAGTAGGCCTGAGCGTAGAGATCAGTGTTGTCACCGATGATCTTGATGGCCTGCTTGTTGGCGCCCACGGTGCCGTCAGCGCCGAGGCCGAAGAACTTGCACTGCACGGTGCCGGCGGGCACGGTGTCAATTTCTTCTTCCACGTCGAGCGAGGTGTAGGTGACGTCGTCGTTGATGCCCACGGTGAAGTGGTTCTTGGGCTGAAGGGCCATCATGTTGTCGTACACGGCCTTGGCCATGCCGGGGGTGAAGTCCTTGGAGCCCAAGCCGTAGCGGCCGCCCACCAGGGTGGGAGCTTCGCCCTTTTCAAGGAAGGCAGTGCAGACGTCCTGATACAGGGGGTCGCCAAGAGCGCCGCTTTCCTTGGTACGGTCAAGCACGGTGATGCAGGTCACGCTGGAAGGCAGGGCGCGCAGCAGATGTTCGGTGGAGAAGGGACGGAACAGGTGCACCTTCACGAGGCCCACGCGCTGGCCCTGAGCATTGAGGTACTTGACCGTTTCTTCGATAACTTCACAGGAAGAACCCATGGAGACGATAACGCGGTCGGCTTCGGGGTGACCAACGTAGTCGAACAGGCGGTACTTGCGGCCGGTGATGGATTCGACCTTCTTCATGTTCTCAAGCACGATGCCGGGCACGGCGTCGTAATAGAGATTGGAAGCTTCGCGGTTCTGGAAGTAAATATCGGGGTTCTGGGCGGTACCGCGAATGTGCGGATGTTCAGGATTCATGGCGGTGGAGCGGAATTCGGCCACCTTGTCCCAGTTCACCAGCGGACGGATGTCTTCGTAATCAATGGTTTCGATCTTCTGCACTTCGTGCGAGGTGCGGAAGCCGTCGAAGAAGTGGCAGAAGGGCAGGCTGGAGTCGATGGCCGAAAGGTGGGCCACCAAGGCCAAGTCCATGCATTCCTGCACAGAGGAGGAAGCCAGGAAGCAGAAGCCGGTCTGGCGGGCGGCCATCACGTCCTGATGGTCACCAAAGATGGACAGTGCGTGGGAGGCCAGAGCACGAGCCGAAACATGGAAAACGCCGGGAAGAAGTTCGCCGGCGATTTTGTACATGTTGGGGATCATGAGCAGCAGACCCTGCGAAGCCGTGTAGGTGGAGGTGAGCGCACCAGCAGAAAGCATGCCGTGCACAGCGCCAGCAGCACCAGCTTCGGACTGCATTTCACGCACGTTTACGATCTGGCCGAGCAGGTTTTTGGCGCCCTTGGCGGCCATCTGGTCCATAACTTCGCCCATTACGGACGAGGGGGTGATGGGGTAAATGGCTGCCGTTTCCGACAGAGCGTAGGCAATGTGCGCAGTGGCGTTGTTGCCGTCCATAGTTTTCATATGAGCCATCTGTTCCTCCTTGGCGCCCACAGGCGCGCAATGTTTTTACAAAATCGGCTAGGGCTGGAAGGCCCCTGAGATAGGCCCCTGCACAGAGCAAGGACGGGCGACGGCAGATGCCGTGAAGTGAACACAAAGTGGAGGCAGGAAATTGGAAGCGTGGTAGGGAAACACTACCCAATCTCGAAAATGCCGTCCACCAAAAAAGCTTGGTATCACTTGTTTTGAAGCCCGATGGCACATTCCTGGTTGCCCTGACGGAACGCGCGTTTTTGCGCTTACCATAAAATTGTTTGTTTGAACAGTTTAATAGAGCCCACAACAAAAAAAAATATGACAATCGCAAGACGCGGAAAACAGTGACAAATTGTGTTGGCGGGGCCTCGGTGGGGCAGGTTGTGTTTGTAAAAGGTGTGCCTTTATAGGCTGTTAGAAAAGCGGATGTGAGTGAAAAAAATGTCACAAATTTGTGATGGGGGGCATATATTTTTGTTTTTGTCCGGCATGTGCTGCCTAATGTCAGCGGCGCGCCTTTGATTATGGATACTTGGAGTACACACAATCAAAAGCGCGCCGCTTGTATGTTTTTACACAAGCCGTACCCAGCAGGGTGCTGGCTGCAATGGCCCTGCAAGTGGCCTTTGCAGCTGCCTAGACAGAGAGCCCCATCTTGATGGCGGCCTGCATGCCGCCGGTGGAATTGACCACGTCGGTAACGCCGTTGCGGGCAAGCACCAACAGGCTGTCATAGGCCCGCAGACCCGTGTTGCAGATGATGGCCACGGGGCGGTCTTTGGGAACCTCGTTGATTCTGGCGGCGATTTCTTCCAGCGGAATGGCGTGCCAGTCGGGGTGCTTTTCCTGCACGGCCTTGCCAGCCGCCGCAGGGCGCGAATCAATAAAGAACACGTGGTTTTCGCTACGCTTTTGCCACATATCCATAAACTGGTCGGCTGTTACGGGGGTAAAACGGCCAGCAAGGGCGTTGTCGGCCACGTTGGCAACCACGTT
>CAYPRZ010000014.1:0-25697 GCA_964413315.1 uncultured Desulfovibrio sp.
TGCAGTTGGACGCCGTGGCTTCTGAAGCCCTGTCCGGCACCGTGTTCTTCGAAATGGGCGACACCACTTGGGGCAACAACGCTTCTGGCGGCGCTCTTGGTGCCGACGGCCGCATTGTTGAAGTGAAGAACGCCTACATCGACTGGGCTATCCCCCAGACCGATGCCAAGGTGCGCATGGGTATTCAGGGTCTGGCCCTGCCCAACGTGGCTGGCGGCTCCGCTGTCATGGATACCGACGTTGCTGCCGTTGTGACTTCTTACAAGTTCAACGAAAACGTCAGCCTCACCGCGTTGTGGGCTCGCCCCTTCAACGACAACTTTGACGGCAACGACGCCCGCTACAACGGCAACACCAACGACCGCAACTATCTGGACAACATGGATCTGTTCGCGGTTACCCTGCCCGTGAAGCTTGACGGCTTCGGCATCACCCCTTGGGTTATGTACGGCATGATGGGCAAGAACACGACCACCAGCTATGACGGCGTCAATGCCGACTATGACAACCACAGCGTGCGTGACGGTAACCCCGGCTTCACCCTGTTCCCCTATCCCGTGGGCGCCTCGATCAATGGCGATGGCGACACCGTGGGCTACGGCGGCACCAGCAAGGCCTATGGCTCCATGTTCTGGGCTGGCCTGCCCATGACCCTGACCATGTTCGATCCCTTGAACGTGGAACTGGACATCAACTACGGCTATGTGGAAAGCATGGGCCGCTACAGCGTGCAGAAGGGCCAGAATGGTCCTACCGTGCGCGGCAGCATGGGCCGTCAGGGCTGGTTGGCCAAGGCTCTTGTTGAATACAAGATGGATTGGGCCACCCCCGGTCTGTTCGGCTGGTACGCCACCGGCGACGACAACAGCGTGAAGAACGGTTCCGAACGCATGCCCTCCATCGTGCCCGTTGGCAACTTCACCTCCTTCATGGGTGATGCCAACATGGGTTGGTTCCGTCAGGACTACGGCGTTGACTACGCTGGTACCTGGGGTATCGGCGCCCAGTTGAAGGACATGAGCTTCCTGGAAGACCTGAAGCACACCTTCCGCATTGCTTACTGGGGCGGCACCAACAGCACCAGCATGGTCAAGTACATGGCCAATGCTTACTCTTGGAACGACGCCACCGGCACTCAGGCGACCATTCCTTACATGACCACCAACGACGGCCTTGTGGAATTCAACCTTGTGAACTCCTACAAGATCTACCAGAATCTGGAAATGAATCTGGAATTGGATTACTTGGTCAACTGCATGGACAACAGCACCTGGAAGAAAGCCCAGAACCCCAGCTCGTTCTCCAAGCAGGACATGTTCCAGGCCAAAGTGGTCTTCGCGTACAGCTTCTAATTCAAGCACCCCGTCGTCTTGCACGACAGGTTACGCATCTAAAGGGGGGCCTTCGGGCCTCCCTTTTTGCGTCTGCGTGTCAGGGGGCGCTAAGCCATGCAGCGCGACCGTGCTTCAGGGCGGTTCCGCACGGCGGCCTTGCGGCATTGGCAGGGTGTATGTGCCTATTTCCATCGTTCCGGTTCATGCGTGCAAACCACGGCATTGGCATGTTGCTTGGTTTTAAACAGGCAGAGCCCGCTTGCGCGGGCTCTGGCAGGGAAAGGGATAGGAGCGGAGGATTGGAGTTTGAGGCAGGAGGGTGTTGAGATGTCTGGTGAAAGATCAGCGGCGTTTCTGCAATCTGTCGCGCAAGATAATGGCAATCAGGTTCATGCCCAGCACCAGCAACAGCAGCACAAGGCCTGTGCCGTATTGCAGGGGGCGGGTTTTGTCAATTTCCGTACCGGCTGTGGCAAGCACGTACATGTGGTAGGGCAGGGCCATTACCGGGCTAAAAATGGAATCTGGCCCCTTGGGGGTATAAAATACCGAGGCCGTGAACATGATTGCGGCAGTTTCGCCAGCAGCGCGCGCCACGCCAAGAATGGCACCAGTAAGCATGCCGGGCAGGGCGCAGGGCAAAATAACTCGCGCAATGGTTTGCGATTTTGTTGCTCCCAGAGCAAGCGAGGCTTCGCGGTAGGTATCGGGCACATTGCGCAGCGATTCTTCTGCCGTGCCAATGATCACGGGCAAGGTCAGCACTGCCAGCGTGAGCACACCAGAAAGAATACTCACGCCAAAGCCGCAGAATGTTACAAAAAATGACAGGCCAAACAGGCCAAAAACTACCGAGGGCACGCCAGCCAGATTGTTGACCCCAAGGCGCACAAAGCGGGCAAAGGCATTGCGCTTGGCGTATTCATTGAGATACACAGCCGAGGCCACGCCCAGCGGAAAAGCAATAAGCAGCGACCCCAGCGAAAGAATGGCCGTGCCGATGATGCAGGGCAAAATGCCACCCTTGGTCATCATCTGGCGGGGCGCCTCTGTCAAAAAAGACCAGCTCAGCGCTGGCAGCCCGTTTTGCAGCAAAAATGCGCACACGGCCAGCAGCGCCATAACGTTACAAGCGGCAACGCCCCGCAGCAGCCAGAACATAAATGTCTGATACTGGCCGCGACCCTTGCCGCTGCTAAACTGCAAGCGCAGCCCGCTGTTTGTGGGCGGTTCCGCATTGTGGTTCATGAGGTCTTGTTCCAGCGGGCGCGGAGCAAGCTTGATATTGGGCCCATCGGAAGCAACTGGCGTGAGGCGACTGGTGGCTGACATGAATTATTCCTCGTGTAAACTGGCTTCAAACTGCGTATTGGCAGGACTGCCATTAATGGCTGCCTGAGGCCGCCCTACAAGCTGGATGTCCCGACCTGACGGTGCTTTTCGGCAATGTATCCGGCAGCCAGATTGAAGGCCAATGTCAGGAAAAAGAGCACAATGCCTATGGCAAACAGGGCGTGATAGTGCTCGCTGCGAAAGGCCGCCTCGGCCATTTCTGCGGCAATGCTTGCGGGCATGGGCCGCACCGGCGAGAGCAACGATGTGGGTATGATGCCAGCACCGCCAGCCACCATGAGCACAACCATGGTTTCGCCAATGGCGCGCGACATGCCAAGCATCACAGCCGTGCCTATGCCAGAAAGCGCAGCGGGAATAACCACGCGCATGGTGGTTTGCCAGCGTGTGGCACCCAAGGCCAGCGAGGCCTCGCGCAGGTCGCGCGGCACGCCAAACAGGGCGTCTTCTGATACAGAGCAGATTGTGGGCACGCTCATGAGCGCCAGCACCAGCGAGGCATTGAGCAGGTTAAGGCCGGTGTCTGCGTCCAGAAAATCTTGCAAAAATGGCGCAAGTACCACCATGCCCAAAAAGCCCAGCACAACCGAGGGCAGCGCGGCCAGCAATTCCACAAAGGGCTTGATAACACGCCGCACATTGGGGTGGGCAATTTCTGTCAGGTACACCGCGGTCAGCACGCCCATGGGCACGGCCAGCAGCGATGAAAGCACCGTTACCGCCAGCGAGGCCACCAGCAAAGGAAAAATGCCAAACAGGCCGGGCTCTTCAGTGGGGTACCACAGGCTGCCGAACAGAAAATTGAAGAAGGAATACTCACCAAACAGCGGCAAGCCTTCCATAAAGAGAAAAATAACAATACCAGCCAGGGCCAGCAGAGAGCTGCCTGCCAGTGCGGTAAGGGTGACCCGCACCGCTTTTTCCTTGATGTCTCTGGAGCGCATAGCGCATTCTCCCCGGCGGTTGCGGGCGGCCCGTGGCCGTCCGCTCCGCCGATGCTGTGGGTGCTACGGGTAGTCTGCTACCTACTTGCCCAAGGGCACATAACCCACTTCAAGTACGTCTTTCTGTCCCTTGCCGGGGTCCAGCAGGTATTCCACAAAGGCCTTGGCGCCACCAGCAGGAGCACCGTTGGTGAACACAAACAGTTCGCGGGCGATGGGCCACTGCTTGGAAAGGGCAGTCTGGGCGCTGGCGGTCACATCGTTGACCTTGAGGCCCTTGGTGGACTTGTCCATGTAGCCAAGGCCCACATAGCCGATGGCATTCTTGTTCTTGGAAATGGTCTGTACCACCGCGCCGCTGGAAGCCTGCATGAGGGCAGCGGGGCTGACGCGCTCTTCCTTCATGATCAGTTCCTGCCAGCATTCAAATGTTCCAGAAGAGGTATCGCGCGAGATAACCACGATCTTGCCGTCAGCGCCGCCCACTTCCTTCCAGTTGGTAACCTTGCCGCTGTAAATGTCGCGCAGCTGGGCAGAGGTAAGCGCAGCAACGGGGTTGGCGGGGTTGACCACGGGCACAATGGCGTCCACGGCAATGGTGATGCGGTTGGGGGTCACGCCGTTTTTCTTGGCGGCGTCAGTTTCTTTATCCTTAATATCGCGCGAGCTCATGGCGATGTCGCACTGCTTTTCAATCAGGGCCTTGATGCCGTTGCCGGAACCGCCGCCAGAGATGCTCAGCTCCACATCGGGGTGAGAAGCCATAAAGGATTCGCCAGCCTTCTGCACAACAGGAAGCACCGTGGTGGAGCCATTGATCACAACCTGCTGGGCGGCCATGGCGGGAGCGCTGAGGCTCAGCACTGTAAGGGCGGTGGCAAACAATTTTCCGATAGTCATGGAGATTCTCCTCTTTTGTCATGGTTGGTGCCGGGTCGCTTCCCGGTACGTTTCTCTTTTTGTCCTCCTCTGTTACAAAAGTATGACGAAACGAAGAAGACTGCGTGAAGTTGTAATCTGCATGATTAACATGCTGAAATACAAGAGGATATTTATAAAAAATGTCGTCACGCAATTGTAACATTTCCTCCATGCGTTTGGCGCACAAAGCGGTTTTACTCTGTTTGCGTCATAGAGGTGAAACATATGAGCCAGCAAATATTGATTGTAGAAGACGAAGCCGACATTCGCGAACTATTGCGTTTCAATCTTGAGCGCGAGGGTTTCACGGTGCACGAAGCTGCCGATGGCACACAGGGATTGGCCCTTGCCCGGCAGTACACCCCCGATCTGGTTATTCTGGATGTGATGCTGCCGGGTGTGGACGGTTTTGAAGTGTGCCGCCGTCTGGGCGCGCAGTCCGAGACCTCGCATATTCCTGTGCTCATGCTCACAGCCAGAGGCGAGGAAGTGGACCGAGTGGTGGGCTTGAGCCTTGGGGCAGATGATTATGTGGTTAAACCCTTCAGCGTGCGCGAGCTTATGCTGCGGGTTAAAGCGGTGCTGCGGCGCGGCGGGCGCACTGCCGAAAGCCCGGTACTTGAGCGCCACGGCATCCGTGTGCGCACCGAAGCGCATTCGGTAGAGGTGGGGGGCGAATTGCTCAACCTCACCGCCACGGAATTTCGCCTGCTTGAAGACCTGCTGCGTCACGCTGGTTCGGTGCGTACACGCGAGCAGTTGCTCAATAACGTGTGGGGATACTCCTTTGAAGGCTACGCCCGAACCGTAGACACACATGTGCGCAGGCTGCGGGCCAAACTGGGTGATGCCGCCCCCATGCTGGAGACGGTGCGCGGCGTGGGTTACCGCATCAAGGAATAACAGGCACTCTGGAAAAACTGGCGTAATGGGCAATGCCGCCCTACGGGCTGGCCAATGTCCCAAATATGGCGGCCATGACAGCATGTTACGAGTGAGAAAAACCATGCTTTCCTTTAGAACTCGAATTTTTTGCAGCGTGCTTGTGGCGGCGCTCATCGCATCGGGAATTGCCGTTTACTACGGCAGGGCCTCCTTTGAGCAAAGTCAGGTTGATTCTGCGCGCGAAAGACTGTTGCGCGAAACTACACTGGCAGCCGCGATTCTTGACAAAATCGGGCCCAGCCCGGCGGGTTTGCGTGAACTGGCAATTACGCTGCGCATGCCGCAAGAGCGCCTTTCCCTGCTCGACAACAGCGGCAACGTGCTGGCAGACACAGCCCCCGGCGCACAGCCCGTTTCAAAGCTCGACAACCACGCCGACAGGCCCGAAGTGCGGGCGGCCATGCAGGACGGGCAGGGTTTTTCCATCCGTTCAAGCGGTACACTTGGCACAGATATGGCCTATGCATCGGTGCGCATCAACGACAGCTACCTGTTGCGCATTGCCCTGCCGCTGGCCAATTTGCAGCAAGAAATCGAAAGCCGTGTGGCGGTTTTTACCAGAATAGCCATTGTGACGCTGGTGCTTTCGTTGATACTTGCGGGGCTGCTTTCTGGCGCGTTGCGCAATTCGCTTTCGCAAATGGTTTCTGTGGTCGAGGCCATATCGCTGGGCAATTTTCAGCGGCGGCTGCGGCGTATTCCCGGCAAGGAATTTGCGCCTCTGGCAGAAGCCGTGAACCGCATGGCCGAAAATATCGAAGACCATGTGCGCACGGCGGCAGAGCAGACAGCCCAGCTTGAAAGCATACTTGAAACCATGAGCGACGGTGTGCTGGTGCTGGGGCCGCATGGCCGCATACGCAGGTGCAACCGTGCTCTGGCTCGTGAATTTCCCGCTGCCGCATCGGCCTTGGGCGCGCAGGTGGTAGAAGTTATCCCTTCGCCCCAGCTTCAGGCCGCAGTCGATGCAGCCATGGCCCCATGCATAGCCCCCGTACAAAAGGATGCCCCCGCTGCCAATCAGCTAGAAGCGCATGGCGAGGGCGATACCTTAGCCGCCAGCGAAGAAGCCGCCGTTTGCAGGCAGCAGCGCTATCTGCAACTGGAGCTTTCTTCCGGTCAGGTCATGTCGGTGTGTATATCTCGCCCCACGGGACTAGAGCACCTTGGGCAGACTGGCATTGGCGCGGTGGCTGTGTTCCATGACATTACAGAGCTCATGCGGCTTGAACGCGTGCGGCGCGACTTTGTGGCCAATGTGTCGCACGAGCTGCGCACACCGCTCACGGCCATTCAGGGCTATGCAGAAACTCTTATCAGTCTTGATGCATCGCCCGAATGCCGCCGCTTTGGCGAGATCATTCTTAAGCACGGGGTAAGCCTTAGCCGAATGGTGGACGATTTGCTCACCCTTGCCCGGCTAGAGGGTAAAACAGGCAGCCTTGAGCTCAACCCGGTTGATCCGCGTGAGGCTGTATCGCAGGCGGTAGGCATGTGCCGCGAGGCGCTTGAACGGCGCAAGTGCTCTGTTGTTGTGGATATTCCCGAATCTTGCCGGGTGCGCGCCAGCTTGCCGCATTTGGCTCAGGTATTCAGAAACCTAATTGAAAATGCCGGGCGCTACGCCCCTGAGGGCAGCAGCGTGCGCATAAGCGCGCGCGAAAGTGGGCCTGATGTTGTCATCCGCGTGGTGGACGACGGGCCCGGTATTCCCAAGGTTGACCTAGAACGGGTTTTTGAGCGCTTTTATCAGGTAGAACGGCACAGGGGGCAGGCCACCACTGGTCTTGGCCTTGCCATTTGCAAGCATATTGTTGAACGGCACGGCGGCCGCATTCGGGCAGAAAGCCCCACGCAAGACGGCAGCACGGCCCTTGTTTTCACCCTTTCTTCCGTCCACGGAGCGGCACTTTCATGAACGAGCATCTGCTGGCACGCAACGTCAGTGTGTACTATGGGCAAAACAAGGCCCTGCACGAGGTGAGTCTCAATTTTGAGCCGCGCCGGGTTACTGCCCTCATTGGGCCTTCGGGCTGCGGCAAATCAACCTTTTTGCGCTGCCTTAACCGCATGAATGATCTTGTGCCCGGCGCACGGGTAGAAGGCGAAATTCTGCTGGATGGGCAGGACGTTAACCGCCCCGACACGGATGTTGTATCGCTGCGCTGCCGTGTGGGCATGGTTTTTCAAAAGCCCAACCCCTTTCCTAAAACCATTTACGAAAATGTGGCCTACGGTTTGCGTGTCAATGGCCTGAGCGACGAAAGCCTCATTGCTGAAAAGGTAGAACTTTCGCTGCGTCGCGCGGCCATATTTGAAGAAGTTAAGGATCGTCTGCAAAGCCCGGCCCTTGGGCTTTCGGGCGGGCAGCAGCAGCGCCTGTGCATAGCCCGCGCCCTTGCGGTGGAACCAGAAGTGCTGTTGATGGACGAACCCGCTAGCGCCCTTGACCCCATTGCCACGCAAAAAATTGAAGAAAGCATACGCGAACTGCGCGAATCGCTTTCCATCATTATTGTTACGCACAACATGCAGCAGGCGGCCCGTGTGTCAGACTACACGGCATTTGTCTACATGGGCAGGCTCATAGAGCACAACGCCACAGATGTTATGTTTACCCGGCCAGCCAAAAAGCAGACCGAAGATTACATTACAGGCCGCTTTGGCTAAACGGGCCGTACCCGCGCATGTGCACCGCGTGTGCCGCGCGTTGGCGATACAAAAATCTCACATTCAAGCGTAGTTGTTCCGGGAGAACGATCATGCAGCAACAGGCCAATTATCTGCAACAATTGCTCGTGTCCTTGCGTACCAGACTGCTGGTCATGTGCGCCAGCGTGGGCATTGCCCTTGAAGACGCGGGCAAGGCCATGGCAGCGGGTGACCCCGGCAGGGCCGCATCTGTCATTGAAAATGACGCAGCCGTGGATGCCCTTGAAAACGAAATAGACGAAATGGCCCTGCAACTGCTGGCCCGTACCCAGCCTGTGGCCAGAGATTTGCGTTTTGTGGTCAGCGCCCTGCGCATGGTGGTGGATTTGGAGCGCATTGGCGACGAAGCCGTGAGCATAGCCGAACAGGCCATATTGATGCAGGACAAACCCGGCTTTGGGGTTATATCGCACGTGCGCGAAATGTTTTATAAAGCCAGCGAGGCTTTTGACAAGGCCGTGCGGGTTTTTCGCGAGAACAACGCCGAAGAAGCCCTGCACATGTTGCGCGGCGATGAAGATGCCGTGCAGTGCGAAGTGCGCATTATTCAGGAAATCATGGAAGGGCTCTCTAACCCCGAATCAAGCCTTGAGCCCTACCAGGCCATGCACATCATTTTGGTGGCCCGGTCGCTCACGCGTGTGTGGCGGCGCTCTATCAACATTGCCGAGCAGGTGTACTTTATCAATCAGGGTGAAAGCCTGAAGCACAAGGGTGATGAGCGTAGCGAAGAAGCCCGCCTCACCTCTAGGTCGGCTGCCGCACCGTCTGCCGGGGCAAAGCTTGCCACCGCAAAAGCCGCCCCTGCGGCCCAGCTGTCGGTCACCAGCAGCGTCACGGATGAAGATAGTGCCTCTGATACAAAACCGAAAACACAAAACGGATAATTACCCGTTTGCAGTTGCCCGGTATACATGCAAAAGCCCCCAAACCATGCTGGTTCGGGGGCTTTGATTTTGTACAGTTGGCTGTGCGCTAGATAAGGTTTTGCTGGCGCAGCACTTCAATAAGCTTTTGCTTGGTGGCTTCGGCCATGGACCAAAGCGGCAGACGAACCTCTGCATCCATGCGGCCCATAAGCGCCAGCGCGGTCTTGGCCGGAATGGGGTTGCTCTCAAAAAAGAGGGCCTCGTGCAGGGGAAAGAGCGAATGGTGGATGCGCGCCGCTTCCTTAAGGTCACCCTTGTTGAAAGCATTGCACATGGCAGCCACGCGGCCCGGCACAAGGTTGGAGGTAACGGAAATCACACCTGTGCCGCCAAGAGCCATGAGGGAAAGGGCGGTAAGGTCGTCGCCAGAAAGCACGCTAAAGCTTTCGGGGCAGCTTTCAAGCACGCGGCTGCCCTGCATCATGTCGCCTGTGGCTTCCTTGATGCCCACAATGTTGGAAAAATCGTGAGCCAGACGGGCCACAGTGGCGGGCAGCAGGTTGCAGCCCGTGCGGCCGGGCACGTTGTAGGGAACCAGCGGCATGTCCACTGCCTGAGCAATGGCCTTGTAGTGCTGGTACATGCCCTCTTGCGTGGGCTTGTTGTAGTAGGGCGTGATCAGCAGTGCGCCATCGGCGCCCGCCTTTTTGGCAAACTTGGTCAGGCGGATTGCTTCCGCCGTGTTGTTGGAACCAGCACCGGCCAGCACGGGCACGCGGCCCTTGACCTGATCAATGCAGATTTCAATGACCCTTTCGTGTTCTTCGTGGGTCAGGGTGGCAGATTCGCCGGTGGTTCCGCAAGGAACCAGACCGTGGATGCCCTCGCTGATCTGGTGTTCAATAAATGCGCGGTAAGCTTCTTCGTCCAGTTCGTTGTTCCGGAACGGGGTTACAAGCGCGGTCAATGCACCTGAAAATTGCATTACATGCTCCTGTGGGTCCACGCGCTGCAAAAAGCGAACAAAAGCCCGCGCGAAGGTTTGGCCTTCGCAGGCAGGGCGGCCCAAGAGGGCCTCAGTTCGGCAGCGCTAAGGCCTTACTGATTGATAAATTCTTTCAATTCCTTGCCCGCCCGGAAAAAGGGCAAGCGTTTTGAAGCGACTACGACGCTTTCGCCGGTTTTAGGATTGCGGCCGGCATAGCCTTCGTACTCCTTGATTTTGAAGCTGCCGAAGCCGCGTATTTCAATACGCTCTCCAGAAAGCAGCGATTTTTTCATGGCGTCAAAAAAGGTGGTTACCACCAGCGACGCATCGTCAAGAGGAATGTTGGTTTCGTCGGCCAGTGCCTTGATAAGCTCGCTCTTGTTCATCATGCCTCCGTGACCGCGTTACATGTTTGCCCAATTGGGACAAGCTGGGGCATTTATTAGTAATTCAACCCTATACCTTTTTTCGGATAAGGTAAACAGTTTGAATTAAAATCTACTCCTGAATCGGCATGGGTTGCAAAATATTGCGCGGCCCAAGCCAGTCAAGCATTCCCAGACGAATACGCTGCAAACGCCCGGCAAGAGTTTGCAAATCATGGGCCGCCGGGCTGCCGGGGGCGTGCATCATCAAAGGTTTTTGCAGGCAAACGGCCTCTGGCAATTTTTTGTCAGAGCGCACGTGGCCAAGCAGCACGGGCTCGATGTGCAAAAAATGTTTGCACGCGCCTGCCAACTTGTCGAACGAAGATTTGGCCTCTGCTTGCGATGTGGCCTGATTGACCAGCACCATAAAGTCGCGCAGACCGTAGCGGCTGTTGAGCACCTTGATAAGCGCGTAGCTGTCGGTAAGCGAGGTGGGCTCTGGGGTAATGACAACCAGACGCACCGAGGCCATGGCTGCAAATGTTTGCACCGTGCCCGAAATACCCGCGCCAATATCCATGAACACAAAATCGTACTTGTGCAGCACGGGCTCAAGGCGCGAGAGCAAAAGATCGCGCGCTTCGGGTTGCAGCTCGGTAAGCTCTGGAACCCCAGACGCAGCAGGAAGCACCGCAAAATCTTCGCCATCAATCTGGCAGAGCACGTCAGAAACGTCGGCTTCGCCCAAAAGGGCCGTCTGCAAATTGCCTTCGGGCGTAATACCAAGCAGTACATCAAGGTTGGCAAGGCCGAGGTCGCAGTCCATCAGCAGGGTTTTAAAACCCATCTGGTGCAGTGCGCAGGCTAGGTTGAGCGACATGTTCGTTTTGCCCACGCCGCCTTTGCCGCTCAGCAGGGCAATGCTCAATGTCGTATTGGCCATCAATTTCCCCCAAAGAAGAGAAAGCGTTTTTCGCTGGATT
This sequence comes from uncultured Desulfovibrio sp., assembly GCA_964413315.1. GTDB lineage: Bacteria > Desulfobacterota > Desulfovibrionia > Desulfovibrionales > Desulfovibrionaceae > Desulfovibrio. The sequence continues at coordinate 11,418 of CAYPRZ010000014.1, forward strand.
GCACAAGTGTGTTTCTGGTTTCAAGGGCTGCGCCGCCCGCTATACAAATGTGGCCGTGTTTTTGAGCGAGGGCATCATTCATGGCCTGTGTGGCCTTGCCCAGCAGGGCTTCTGGGGTCGGTCGGCCCCCCTGATCGGCACAAGCTATGCCAATGGCGCACAGGGCCTTGGCACCGTGTTTGCCCTTGCCAGAGGCAGTGGTTATTTCCGCAGCTTGGGCCGCAAATATTTTTTGTATTTGTTCGGCCATCAAACGGGCGCGCAACACACCCACGCCCGGCAGCAGCAGGGCATAGCGGTCTGGCCCGGTGCAGCCCAAGGTGTCGCATTCTTCGCGGCACTGGCGCAGGCAATCCACAAGGCAAACTTCAAGGGCCTGAACCGTGGGTTGACCCAAGCGGGCCTCCAAGGTTTCGCGGTCGCACAGGCCAGCTTCGATCAGCGCAAGGTCGCCGCCCGTGCGCGAAAGGCGCAGCAGTTCCCGCTGTATCTGCACGGTAAACATCTCTGTCATTAGCAGGTGGGCCAGATGGTCGGGCGCGTTGCCCGCGCCGCCGCCCATGTCGGGCAGCAGCCCCGGCCCAGCGGGCAGGGCGCACCAGCGGCCCGTGGGGTAGCGGCGCAAAAATTCCCGCCACCTGTTTACGCTGAAACCGGGCAACAGGCGCGCCACCAGCACAGATTCTGTGCCGGAACGCGAAGCTGCGCCGTCTGCCAGTCGCAGGGCGCGCAGTTCGTTGGCTAGGGCGTCAAAATCAGCGTTGTTGCTCATGGCGGTGCATCAGGTAATCGTGCTGGAACTGGTCAATCTGTCCGTTCAAAACCGCTTCTACATCACCGGCTTCAGAGCCTGTGCGGTGGTCTTTGACCAGCCGGTAGGGCTGAAGTGTGTACGTGCGTATCTGGCTGCCAAAGGCAATGGCATCCTTACCGGCGTATTCTGCCTGACGTTCTGCATCGCGCTTTTGCAATTCAATATTGTAAAGACGCGCACGCAGCACGCGCATGGCGGTATCTTTGTTGTGGTGCTGCGATTTTTCGTTTTGGCACTGGGCGGTAACGCCAGTGGGTATATGGGTAACGCGTACCGCCGAGCTGGTGGTGTTTACGCTCTGGCCGCCGGGGCCACTGGAGCGGAAAATATCCACCCGGATGTCAGATTCCTTGATGTCCAGCTCAATGTCGTTGCCCACATCGGGGATCACATCTACCGAGGCAAACGACGTGTGCCGACGGCCAGAGGAATCGAAGGGCGAAATGCGTATAAGCCTGTGGATGCCACGTTCGCTTTTGAGAAAGCCAAAGGCGTGCGGCCCCGCAATGCGCAGGGTAACGCTTTTGACACCAGCCTCGTCACCGGGCAGGTAGTCCAGCTCTTCAACGCTGTATTTGTGGCGCGCGGCCCAGCGGGTGTACATGCGCAGCAGCATTTCGGCCCAGTCTTGCGATTCTGTGCCGCCAGCGCCGGGGTGGATTTCAAGAATGGCGTCCTGATTGTCCTCTTCGGCAGAAAGCAACATCACAAGCTCGGTTTCGTCAAGCAGTGCGGCAAGGTCGCGGGTTTGCTGGTCGAGTGATTCCATCGCCTCTGGGTCTTCGCTTTCAGAGGCGAGAACCAGCCATTCGTTCATGTCGTCGTGGCTGGTCTTGAGCCGCGAAAGGCGCTCAATTTCTTCTTCAAGACGGCGTTTTTCCTGCAAAACAGGGGTCAGGGCTTCGGGATTGTCCCACGCACCGGGGCGCGAAATTTCGTGTTCTATATCTTGCAGGCGCTTTTGGCTGGCCGCAACGTCAAAGACGCCCCCAAAGGGTGGCAAAGCGTTGGGAAAGGGGCTGGCAGGTGGCGCGCAGATCACTGAGTTGCAACATTTGGATACTATGGGCTAAATTGTTGATATTTTAGACATTACAATGTTTGGCTGTGCTGACTTTCACGGCTTGCAGCCGTGCTTTGCGCCCGTGCTGGCCTTAGGGGTGATGCTTGGCTCTGCCCCGCGTAATGCTGCCGCCGGGGCCAAACAGCAATAAAGCCACAAAGGCCGCTGCCGCCAAAGGCAAAAGCCAAGGTGAAAGCGTGTGGAACACGCTGGGCGCAGATTCCAGTGCGGCCTTGCCCCATACGGCCTGAGCCTTGAACTGGCCACCCTGCATGGCAAGCCGGCCACGCGGGTCGATCACTACAGAAATGCCGGTGTTGGTTCCGCGCAGTATCCAGCGGTTTTGCTCAACGGCGCGCAAGGCCGTGAGGTAGAGATGCTGGCGGGCTGCCGGGGTGTTGCCAAACCAGCCGTCATTGCTGATGTCTACAAGAATATTGGCTCCGTCCGTCACGCGGTTCTGGGCAAGCCACGGGAATATTCCCTCATAGCAGATGAGCATTCCTAGGGCAAGATTGTCATGGCGCAATGGCGCGATGGCCGTGCCTGTCTGGTATACGCCCACGCCTTGCAGCAGGGCTTCAAGAAAACCCCAGTTGAGCCATTCTGGCAGATATTCGCCAAAGGGAACCAAGTGTTCCTTGTCGTAGTACCCCACGGTGTCACCGTTGGGCCCCAGCAAAAATGCCCGATTAAAAACATCGGGTTCGCGCTTGTCGGGGCGGCGCTCCAAACCTGGTGCGCCAAATAGCACGAGGTTGTGGGTGTGGGCTGCCAGCTCGCGTATGCGCGGCGCGTGCAGGCCGTTGATTTCAAAAAAGAAGGGCAGGGCTGTTTCTGGCCAGATGATCAGGGGTTTGGCCCCCGGTTTTTCGGCTAGCCCCTGATAGGTAAGGCCAAGGTACAGATCCACTGTCTGCCGCTGAAAGGCCGGAACCCACTTTTGATTTTGGTCTACATTGCCCTCAACATACAGCACGTCAATGCTCTGGGGCCCGGTGGGGTTGCTGTTGAGCGGGATGGCGTACAGCCGCCAGCCGCCGTAGCACAGCAGTGCCGCCGCCAGCAGCAGGCCGGGTATCAGGCTTGCCCTGTTGGGGCAAAAACGCTGTGCGGCATCGGCAAAACCCAGACAGCACAAGAGGGCCGCCATGGTCCACAGACCAGCAAGGGCATAGCCGCCCACCACATCCGCAGCCTGTACCAGCACCGGCCAAGGCGAAAGCGCCCCTGCCATGTCCAGCCACGGAAAGCCCAGAGCGCGGGCATACACCGTTTGCAGTATATACCACAAAAGCCCCAGCAGCACGGCCTGAACCCACGTGGGGCGTGCGCGCAGCATGTGGGCCGCCGCAGCAAACAGGCCGCCAACGCTGCCAATGCAGGAAACAATAAACAGTGCGCAGGGTATAGCCAGCAGCCAAGGCATCCCGCCCACGTTGTGCACGGGCAGGGTAAGCCAGTAAAGCGCGGCAATGCCCCCGGCAATGGTGGCAAACCAGCCAAGGCGCAATGCCTGAGCGCGGCTTGTTGCCTCGCGGCCCAGCAGGGTAAGCGCCGCTGGCCATGCAAACACCAGCGGCGGAAAGCTTATGAAATCATTGGGAAAGCCAAGCCATAAGCCCAAAGCAGCACCAAGGCATAACAGCCAGATGCGCAGCGAGGGCCTTGCCGCTTCCATGTGGGATAGCTTCATGCTTTGGCCGCTTCTTCCTCTTCGGTGGCAGGGGCGGCGTGGTCGGCGGGCTCCATGCGCAGACGGATAATGAGCTTTCTGTCTGCTTCAAGCACGGTAAAGGTCCATCCGCGCAGGGTAAACCTTTCGCCGGGGCCGGGCACATGGCCAGCCTCCATGCTCAGGTAGCCGCCAATGGTATCAACCTCATCCGAATCAAGGTCAACGCCAAGGTCTTCTAGGTCTTCAAGCAGGGCGCGGCCTGTGAGCTCATAAACATTTTCGCCAAGGGGGCGAATATCTTCCTGACGCGGCGCATCGTGCTCGTCTTCAATATCGCCCACAATTTCTTCCAGCACGTCTTCGATGGTAATAAGACCAGAAGTGCCACCGTATTCGTCAAGGGCGATGGCAATGTGCTGTTTGCGGGCGCGAAATTCTTGCAGCAGGGTGCGTATGGATTTGGTTTCGGGCACAAAGAAAGGCTCGCGCATGACCGAAGACACGCTGGGCTCGTCTTCGCCCTGTTCAAGCAGGCTGCTCAAAACGTCCTTGGCGTGCAGAATGCCCACGATGTTGTCGCGGGTTTCCTTGTACACGGGAATGCGTGAATGCCCAGAGCGCACAATAATGCGTGCCACTTCCTGCAGCGGCATGTCGTCGGGAACACAATCAATGTCGGTGCGGGGGATCATTGTGTCCTGCACCTGTAGATCATTGAATCGCAGAATGCCAAGCAGCATGGATTCCTCGTAGGGTTCCACCTCGCCGTCGGCTCGTGCTTCCAGAATTGCTTTTTCGAGAGATTCCTGATCGTCGTGCCCAAACAGTCTGCTCAGGCGCGACCAGATGGTACTGTGACCTTCCGTGCCGCCGTCCAAAATAACCTCCTAGGTTGGCGTGCCGAATATGCGCAGTGCGCGTTTTGCCGGGGGCAAGGCCTTCCGGCATAAATTTCCTGCTATCCTGTCAGCTTGCGCTGCTGAATATCCATTTGCATAACCCACTGGGTAATGGGCGAAACACCGCTCTTGGGGGTGCTGTGAAACCAGTTGATCTCGCTCTTGCCCTGCTCAAGAACCGCCCAGTTGCTGAATTCTGTGCCCAGAACCAGAGCCGGAACGGGTTCTTTTTGCATGCGAACATTAAGCACATCACAGGTGCACCAGAAGGTTACGACACGGTCCTCTTTGTTCACCTGATAGATGATGAGACAAAGTAACTGTGAACCTTTATCTAGGTCAACTGGCTTGTCGTCGAGCGATTCTGCGGGAAAGCGCAGGGCCATGCCTGTGGCAGAAATGTCGGCCACCTGCACAAGCTCGTTTTCCATGCCCGCCTTGTAGTGCAGCAGCGGTCTGCCTATCTCGCAGGTGTTGCGGGGTATGGGCTTGGCGGGGTCCATTTCCCACACGCCGATAACACGCACCAAATCCTTGGGCGGCTTGACGCGAATGAAATGACGCTTTTGCCCGGCGTCAATTTCTTTGGGCATAGAGATCAGCAGGTACGATTTTTCGTAGCTGCCCTTAACCTGCTGTACGGTGGACTGAAATTTAAAAAAGGCGGGGCCTTCGGGCAGCATGGCCCGAAAAAAAACTTCTACCGATGTTCCCTCAAGCTCGCGTGACACATAGGAAAGAATTTCCAGCTCAAGCTGGCTGCCAAGAATCTTGGTGAGCGTGCCAGCCAGACCCTTGTGGCTGTGCCTTTCCTCGGCATTGAGGTCGAATATTTCGTTTTGTTCCTGTGCTGTTTCGAGCATGTGGCGGATCATTTCCGCGCGCTTGGCCTCGTGCCGAATGCTCTGCAACCGGCCTTTGACAACGACGAGCGTGACGCTGAGCGCCACTATCAGGAAGACGACAACTATAAAAAGCTCTGTGCCCGTCATAGGTCCACCGGTGTCAACTGTTATATGTCGTTGTTTATCACGGCAGGGATGCCACGGCGGCGCTGGCATGCTTGTGTGGACGCAACAGCCCAAGTTTGTGGAGGTGAACCTCAAGGCAGGCCACAGCCGCAGGGGTCACGCCAGATATTCGCCCGGCTTGACCGAGGCTGCAAGGCCGCACCCGGTTGAGCTTTTCTACCACCTCATGGGATAACCCCGCTACTTTCGCATAATCGAGTTGCGGGGGCAAGGCTGTTGCCTCCAGCCGTGCCGAGCGGGCAATAAGCTCGCGCTGCCGTACCAGATACCCTTCGTACTTGATCTCAATTTGCACACTTTCGCACGCGCCAGCACCTGCTTCTGCTCTGGCGGCGGCCAGTTCGGCCCCTGCCTCGGTCAGCGCCACGTGCTGGGCATCTGCCAGCATGGATTGCAAAGCGTCCAGATCCACGTCGGGGCGCTTCAGGGCTTCGGCCAAGGTCTTGCCCGCAGGCAGGCACGTTTCGGGTGCATCTTCGGGCAGTTTGTGGCCGGGGATGCGTTTTTTGCCTAGGTAATCCCTGAATTGTGCGGCAGATTCTGTTTTTATGCAAAACATGCGCCACTGTTCGTCATTTACGAGGCCCAGCTCGCGGCCAAGGGGGGTCAGGCGGGTATCGGCATTGTCTTCGCGCAGCAGCAGCCTGTGCTCTGCGCGCGATGTAAACATGCGGTAGGGTTCCTGAGTGCCCATCGTCACAAGATCATCAACAAGAACGGCCATATAAGCTTGATCGCGCCCCGGCGCAAAGGGGGCAAGCCCGCGCATGTAGCACGAAATGTTAAGCGCGGCCCACAGGCCTTGGGCTGCGGCTTCTTCGTAGCCGGAGGTTCCGTTGATCTGCCCCGCCAGCCACAGGCCGGGCACGGCCTTGGTTTCAAGCGTGGGGCGCAGCTGAATGGGGTTGGCGTAGTCGTATTCAATGGCGTAGCCGGGCCGCAGTACCACGGCGTTTTCCAGTCCCGGCAGGGCGTGCACCATGGCTAGCTGCACATCAAGGGGCAGGCTGGTGGGAATGCCGTTGGCGTACACTTCGGCACTATTAAGTCCCTCTGGTTCCAGAAAAATCTGGTGGCGTTCTCGGTGCGGAAAACGGGCCACCTTGTCTTCAATGGAGGGGCAGTAGCGTGCGCCCGTGCCCTTGATAACGCCCGTAAACATGGGCGAACGGTCAAAACCGCTACGAATGATCTCGTGTGCGCGTTCGTTTGTCCACGTAACGTGGCACGATACCTGATCAAGCTGTGGGCCGGGGCCGCGAAAGCTGAAGCCGGGGGGCGGCGTGTCGCCGGGCTGTTCCTCAAGCTTGGAGTAGTCGATGGACGACTTGAGAATACGTGGCGTGGTGCCTGTTTTGAGGCGGCCGAGGGTGAGGCCCAGCTTGCGCAGGCTGTCTGAAAGACCCAATGCCGGGGCATCGCCAAGGCGACCACCGGGCAGATTGGTAAGGCCCATGTGAATGCGCCCGTCCAGAAACGTGCCCGTGGTCAGCAGCACATGCGCTGCCGTAAATTCAAGACCCTGCGCTGTGCGCACGCCAGTAACGCGACCATCGTCGGTGGTCACTTCTATGACGGAATCCTGCCAGATGCGCAGGCCGGGCGTGTTGTACAGGGTTTTTTTTAGCACGCGCTGATAGGCCTCGCGGTCAATCTGGGCGCGGGTGGCGCGAACCGCGGGGCCCTTGCTCATGTTCAGCACGCGAAACTGTATGCCAGCCGCGTCGGCCCACAGGCCCATCATGCCGCCAAGGGCGTCGATTTCGCGCACCATATGGCCTTTGGCAAGGCCGCCGATGGCAGGGTTGCACGAAAGATAGCCAAGTCGGTCAAGATTACCGCTTATCAGCAAAACCTTGTGGCCCATGCGGGCAAGGGCCACGGCAGCTTCGCTGCCAGCGTGGCCCCCACCAGCGACAATACAGTCAAATGAGGAATCAGACATGGGATGTGTTCATGAGAATGTGGGCGAACACCTGCGCATCCTTGATGGTGGCGGTGATGGATGAGCGTTCGTCCGGTTGATGACAGGTGTTTTCAAGGCAGGCCCACACGGCGGCTGGCAGCCCCTTGTGGCGCAAAAATGAGGCAACCGTGGCACCGCCAATGCCCACGGCCTGTGCCTTTTCGCCATAAATGCTGGCAATGGCCGACTTAAGGGCCGTAACCACCGTGCAGGTCTGCGGAATGGCCGTGGCATTTTGCCGCTGCACAACGCTTATGTTGATCTGCACATAGTGGCGTGCGGCCACCTCGGCGGCCACTTCGCGCATTTTTGCCAGCACGTTGTCCATTTCAACATGGGGCAGCAAGCGGCAGTCTATGTAAAAAACGTCGTTACCGGGCACGGTGTTGATGTTGGGCACGTTGGCCTCGTGCTTGCCCGGCACAAAGGTAGAGTGCGGCGGATCAAACAGGGGGTTGGCATCGCCAAAGGCTGCACGCAGGGCGTTGTGGCACGAGAGGGCCATGTCTGCCGCTGCCAAAAAGGCGTTGCGCCCCTTTTGGGGGGTAGATGCGTGGCACTGTATGCCTGTTGTCTGCACCTTGAGCCACAACTGACTTTTTTCTGCAATTTCAATTACATCGCCCTTGGACGAGCCAGCGTCGGGCACGATGTACAGATCATCGGGATTAAAAAAGTGCGGGGCCGTGTTGAGCAGGTGCTCCAAGCCAAACAGACTGCCCGTTTCTTCGTCGGCCATAAAAACAAGGCCCAGCGAAAGTTCGGGGGTAATGTTGTGGGCCAGCACTTCCTCGGCCAGCAGCAGCATGCTTACAATGGCCTGCTGGTTGTCTTCCACCCCACGGCCATACAAAAAGTCGCCATCGCGGCGTACCTGCCATGGGTTGCTGGTCCATGCGTCAAGATCGCCCGGAGGCACCACATCGGTGTGGCCAAAAAGCCACAGAGTGCGGCTGCTTTTGCCGGGAATGCGCGCCACAAGGTTGGGGCGCTGACCATCGCTTACGCGGGGGTCGGGCGCGTCTACGCGTGAAAGAGCGGTAACACCACAGGCCTTGAGCCAGTTGGTGATGCAGCGCACCTTTTCCATTTCGCCCTGTCCGCCGTTGTCCGGCCCAAGGGCATGACAGGCCGTAAGCACTGCCTGCAATTCAGCCACGCGGTCTTCGCGACCTGCAAGCCCCCGCAGCAGTGTGTCGAGTGTCTTGAACATGGTGATTCCCGTATGGCGTTACAACGCGCAAGAGGCTGCTTGCGCAGCCCCTTGAAAAAGTCTTCAGCCCCGGTACAACCGTTGTTCAGTGGCCTGTTTGCGCAATACGCATACTGGCCGTCTGCGGCGTGACGGAACCGATGTAAGCCTTGGTCGCCTAGCGGCCACCCTTGGCAGCGCGCTTGGACGCCTTCAAAGGGTTGACCTTGGCGGCAGCGGCAACAGTGGTCTTCACGTGAGTGGCAAAGTTGCAGCGACCGGCAGCCCATTTTTTGGCGGGGACAGGGTAGCTGGAGCAGAACTGTTCGCCTTCAAATTCGCGCGCACGGTCACAGCCAGCGCACTGTTCAACCACCGGGGAAAGAACAAAACCGTTGACCACCACGCCTTCAGCGGTTTTGGTGGCTTTTTCCAGAGGGGTCATAGCAAAACCTCCATGCGCAGCAGCGCCGTATTGCTAAAATAACGGCGGAAGAGCCGCCGCGTTGGAATGGAAAAATATAGTTGAAAGCAAATTTCTGTCAAGTAAAACACGCAGAAACTTTTTTGGCAAGCCGCAGGGCTTACGACATGGCCTTACTAGCCGTATTTACTGCAACTTTTTTTACACAGGGATGTTTAGCCACCCAAATATGCCTCGCGAACGCTGGCGTTGGCCAAAAGATTTTCGGCCCTGTCTTCCATTACCACGCTGCCAACCTCAAGCACATAGCCGCGTGTGGCCAGCTTGAGAGCCGCGCGGGCGTTCTGCTCAACCAGCAGCACGGTTACGCCGCGCTTGTTGATGGCGCGCACGGTTTCAAAAATAGAGCGCACCAGCAAGGGGGCCAGACCCAGTGAGGGTTCGTCGAGCAGTAGCAGGCGTGGCTCTGCCATGAGCGCGCGGCCAATGGCCAGCATTTGCTGCTCACCACCAGAAAGCGTTCCCGCAAGCTGGTCTTTGCGTTCTTGCAAACGCGGAAACAGGTCAAAAATCCATTCCAGCGTGCGTTCCCTGCGGGCTTTGTCTTCTATGCAAAAAGCGCCAAGGCGCAGGTTTTCCAGCACGCTCATGATGCCGAAAACGCGGCGGCCTTCGGGCGACTGGGCAATGCCAAGGCCCACAACCTTGTGGCTTGGCAGACGCAGCAGGTTTTGCCCTTCAAAAAGAATTTCGCCTTCAAAGGGGCGTACCAGCCCGCTGATGGACAGCAGGGTAGTGCTTTTGCCCGCGCCGTTGGCCCCAAGAATGGTGACGATTTCGCCTTCTTCCACCCTCAGGTCGATGCCGTGCAGCACTTCAACGCTGCCGTAACGCACGCGTACATTAGATAATTGCAACAGGGACATGGCTTACCACTTTTCGTCGTCTGCGCCCAGATAGGCTTCGATAACGGCGGGGTCTTGGCGCACGTCTTCGGGCTTGCCCTGAGCAATCATGGTGCCGTGTTCCAGCACCACCAGTTTTTCGCAAATCTTCATCACAAGGCGCATGTCGTGCTCAATGAGCAGCACGGTGATGCCCCGGTCACGGATGGCCCGTATGGTGTCCACCAATGCGGCGGTTTCCTGATCATTCATGCCACCAGCGGGTTCGTCCAGAATCACCAAGCGCGGGTCAGATGCCAGCGCGCGGGCAATTTCGAGCAAGCGCTGGTTGCCGTAAGAAAGCCCGCCAGCGGCCTCGGTGTACTTGTCTGCCAGCCCCACAAAATGTAGCTCTTCCATGCAGCGGGCCACGGCGGCTTTTTCTTCTGCCTTTTGGGCCGGGGTGTGCAGCATGCACGAAATCAGGCCCGACTTCATGCGGCAGTGGCGGCCAGCCAGAACGTTTTCAAGCACATTAAGCCGCCCGAACAGCCGGATGGTCTGAAAGGTGCGGGCAATGCCCAGCTCCACCACCTTGTGGGGGCGTGTGCCAGCAATGGATTGGCCGTCAAAAAAGATGCGGCCCGTTTCCGGCGTATAGTTGCCAGTAATGCAGTTGAAAACAGTGGTCTTGCCAGCGCCGTTTGGGCCGATAAGCCCAACAATGCTGCCAGCTTCCACATCAAAAGTAAGGTCGTTGAGGGCAACAAGCCCGCCAAACATCTTGCTCATTTCTTCAAGGCGCAGCAGGGTCATGCGGGCCTCCCTTCATCGCTGGCAGGGGGCGGCGTGTCCACACGGTAGCGCCGTTGCCGGGGGGGAAGCAAACCCTGAGGTCTCCAGATCATCATAACCATCATGGCAAGGCCAAAAATAAGCATGCGCGCGTTGGAAAATTCGCGCAGCAGTTCGGGCAGACCAATGAACATAAAGGCGCTGATAAGCACGCCAAGCTGGCTGCCGCCAGAAAGAATAACCACGGCAAAAATAATTACCGATTCCATAAAATTGAACGATTCCGGCGCAATGGTGGTCATTTTTGCGGCATACAGCGTGCCCGCCATGCCCGCCCAAAAAGCCCCCAGCACAAAGGCCGCCAGCTTGTAGTGGGTAACATTGACCCCGCAGCCTTCGGCGGCAACGTCGTCTTCTTTAATATAGTTGAGGGCGCGGCCAAAGCGCGAGTGCCACAGACCGTAAAAAAGCAGCAGGCTCAAGCCCACCATGCCCCATACCAGAAAATAAAACTGCATGCTTTTGACAATTTTGAAGCCAAAAAACATGGGTCTGCTGATGCCAAATATACCGTTGGCGCCGCCCGTGAGGCTAAAAACATCGTTGATCAGGGCAATGCGCACAATTTCCACAATGCCGATGGTAACGATAAGCAGGTAGTCGCCGCGCAGGTGGATGATGGGCCGAGCCACCACCAGAGCAAACAAAGCCGCTGCCGCGCCAGAGAGCGGCATGATCCACAGCACGGGCCAGTGGCATACAGTGTTGAGTATGGCGGTGGTGTACGCGCCCACGGCAAAAAATGCGGCATGCCCCATGTGGAAGATGCCCGCCTGCCCAAGTATGACATTGAGCGAAAGCGCCAGCAGGGCGTAGAGGCCAATGCTCACGCACACGTCAAGCCAGTAGGCATTGCAGAAAAAGGGCAGGGTGCACAAAACAAGCCCCGCAGCCACATACAGAGCGGTATTGCACGGAATATTTTTCATAGTTTGTCCGCCGTGCGTTCGCCCAAAATGCCGGTGGGGCGGATAATCAGAATGAGAATAAGCACCAGAAAGGCAATGGCGTCCTTCCAGGCAATGGCAATGTAGCCAGCGGCAAGTGCTTCAATAACGCCGAGCAAAAGCCCGCCCAGCATGGCACCAGGAATGTTGCCAATGCCGCCCAGAATGGCTGCGGTAAAAGCCTTGAGGCCGTATGTCCACCCCATGGTAAAGTCGATCTGCCCGTAGTAGATGCCCACCATCAGGCCAGCCGCGCCGCCAAGGCCGGGGCCGATCAAAAATACCAGCGAGATGATGCGGTCTACATTGATGCCCATAAGTTGGGCCGCGCCGGGGTCAATGGCCACAGCGCGGATAGCCGCGCCCGTGCGCGTGCGCTGGATAAAGGCCCAAAGCCCAAGCATCAGCACCACGCTTGCCGCAATCACCAGCAGACGCACACCGGGTACTTCAAGGCCGAATATATGCACCGTAAAGTTGGGGCGCAGGTAGTCGGGGTACACATAAAAACGCGCACCGTACACCAGCATGACGGCATTTTGAAAAAATATGGATGCGCCTAGAGCCGAAACAACGGCAGACAGCCGATTGGCATTGCGCAAAGGGCGGTAGGCAGAGCGCTCAAGCAAAAAGCCAATGAGCGCAACCAGCAGCGCAACCATGATAAAAACAGCGGCAACCGCCAAAAAGGGGTTGAGCGCACCGGCCATGTTGCAGCTGACAAGCAGGGTAAGCCCCAGATAGGCGCCAATGGTAAACAGGTCGCCGTGGGCAAAGTTGATGAGCTTGAGCACGCCGTACACCATGGTGTAGCCCAGCGCCACAAGCGCATAGATGCCGCCCACGGCTAGGCCGTTCAAAAGCTGTTGGAGAAATTGTTCCATAATGTTCGGCGTTGGTACTCGGCATTTGGCGGGCGACCATATTGGTCGCCCGCCGTAATGAACGCGCCCGCAGGGGCTACGCTTTTCGTTGGGGCACTACTGCCTCAAACGTGTATCTGTGCAGCACGGGTGCGGCCAGTGGCCGCGCCACACTACTTGGGCTGCAAAACAAAGTTGCCAGTGGCGTCAACCTTGTAGGTGCGGTAAAACTCACCCACGCGGTCGCCCTTGGCGTTAAAACCAAGGTTGCCAGAAAGACCGGGCATGCCCTTGAGCTCTTTGAGCCACGCTGCCATAGCCTTGGGCGTGTCCTTGCCAGCCTCAAGCGCGCCCGCAATAACCTTGAAGGCGTCGCCAGCAAGTACGGCCCACACCGAAACAGGCACGGTATTGTACTTGGCCTTGAAAGCCTTAAGAAATTCCTTGGCTTCAGGCGTGTCCATATCCTGAGGCAGCGGCGGGCTGATAAAGAAGTAGCCCGTGGCGGCCTCGGTTCCGGCGATCTTTACAAGATCCTGGTGATTGGCGGCATCGCCGCCCATCATGGGAACATTCCAGCCCATTTCTCTTTTCTGCCGCAACAGCATGCCGGTTTCAGGATAGTAACCGGTAAAGAAAATCAGGTCGGGGTTTGCGGCCTTGAGCTTGGTCAAAATAGCAGTGTAGTCGCGCTCTCCGGGGGTAAGAGCGTCATAAAACACTACTTTTGTGCCAGCTTTTTCAAGCACGGCCTTGGTTTCTTCTGCCAGACCCTTGGCGTAGGAAGAATTGTCGTGCAGCAGGGCCACAGCCTTGTAGCCACCCTTTTTGATGGCCTCGGCGGCAGAGCTGCCCTGCGCGTCGTCGCGCGGGCAGGTGCGGAAAAAGAGCTGCAAGCCTTTTTCCGTCAGGCGCACGCTGGTAGAGCCAGTGCCAATCTGCACCAGTTCTGCTTCGTCCAGAATGCTCTGGCTGGCTTCGGTCACGGCAGAGCCGTAGGTTCCGATAACAGCCACCACACCGGCAGAAGCCAGCTTTTGCGCGGCCAAGGCAGCGGTACGCGGGTCGCCTGCGTCGTCTTCGACCACAAGCTGAACCTTGTTACCCTTAATGCCACCCTTGGCATTCACATCGTCAACCAGCAGGGTGACAATGTTTTTCATGTCCAGACCTTCGGACGCCCATTTGCCCGTAAGCGGACACATGAGGCCAACCTTGATGTCACCAGCCAGCGCCGCAACAGGCACAAGCAGGGTGAGGGCCAGAGCCCCGATCCAACGACCAAGTGCTTTCATGAACTACCCCCGTCAGGTATGCTGATATTGTGAGCAACGAACAAGCGTACCCTAAAAATGAACAAAGAAAAAGCCCCCAGTGCGGCAGGGCCTTGCTTTGCTGCTGGCAGGTTGGCCGAAAACAGCGGGTTTGCCTTGTGGGGGAGCTGCATGATTGCACGGCACAGCAAAAAAAGTTTTTTTGCGCACGCATTTTTTGCCTTGCGTGTTTTTAAAGTAGAAATCGATTTTGTAATAATGTGGTCGTCAGGATGTTGCCGGTTTGTCAAATGCCTTTGTAATTGTTGCCTGTGACGTGCTAACCAGTTAATTGCTGACCATATTTTGCAGTGTTGGAGAAAAACAAAAGAACGGCTGGCTCGACATTCA
>CAYPRZ010000015.1:0-25117 GCA_964413315.1 uncultured Desulfovibrio sp.
AGCAGGGTTGAGAGGCACACGGCCTGAGCGCCAAATTCTGGGTCGGTATGGTAGTGTGCGCTCAATATGGCAGCCTGAGCCATCACCGGCAATGATGCCTGAATAATAAAAACCTTGCCCATAAGTGCGGGAACGGGAAAAAGATACAGAAAACCGCACATGACCAGCGGCCCCAGCACCATACGCCCCAGAATCAGCAGGGTCATGTCCTTGCTGATTCTGATGCTGCGCAAGCCCATGTCATGTATGGTAATGCCAATAAATATCATGGCCAGCGGCGTGGTCAGGTTGCCCAGCGACCGTGCCACGTTTTGCAAAAATTCTGGCAGCTCTACCCCCAGTAGGGTCAGGCCGATGCCCGTTAAAAAGCCCAGCAGCGGCGGCGAAAATACCTGTAGCAAACGTGTGCGCAAGGGTATGCAGCACGTGTTGTCTGTTATGTCGCAGGTGATGGAATACTGCCCCACAGTCCAGAAAAACACGGTGCTTGCGGCATAGTACAGCAGCACATAGGGCACCGATGTTTCGCCAAACAGGGCCAGATTTACGGGAATACCCACAAATACGGTGTTTGAGTTGGACACACTGGCGCAAAACAGGCCAAAGTGCTGCCGCTTAACGCGCGCAACCTTGGCAAGAATCACCCCTAACACAAAAGTCAGCACCACAGAGCCCAGCGGCAGCAGTGCGCCCTTGGCCAGCATGAGCAATTCGTTGCGGTGGAACGAATGCATGATGGTGTACATAAGAAAGGGCGGCAGGGCTATCTGGGTAATCAGCCGGGGCAGCACGATGCGCGTTTCTGCACCAAACCAGTTGCGTGCAGCCAGCATAAAACCCACAAAGCCCATGAGCATGAGCCCAAATACGCCACCAAGGGCATGCAGAAACGCCATGTATCCTTTCCTCGCAAGCGGCCATCGGCCTTAGGGTCACAAAACCCCCACGGGCTGGCATATACTTAGCCCATGGGGGTTTTGGATCAATAAAGGACTATGCTCTTAAATATCCTTGTAACGCCCGCCATTGGCCGCCGAGCTTACCAGATAGGCATAGCGCCGCAGCACAGGGTAGGGGCAGTCTTTCTTGGGAACCACAAGAGCCGCGCGGCGCTTCTCAAGCTCCGCTTCGTCCACCAGCAAATCAAGCTTGCGGTTGGGAATGTCGATATGGATAATGTCGCCTTCCTGCACAAGGGCTATAACGCCGCCGTCTGCCGCTTCTGGCGAAATGTGCCCAATGGCAGCGCCGTTGGTGCCGCCAGAAAACCGGCCATCTGTCAGCAGGGCCACGTCCTTGCCAAGGCCCATGCCGGTAATGGCCGCCGTGGGCGAAAGCATTTCGCGCATGCCCGGTCCGCCGCGCGGGCCTTCGTAGCGAATCACCACGCCGTCACCGGCCTTGATCTTACCGTCAAGAATGGCCTTCATGGCGTCTTCTTCCGATTCAAACACGCGGGCCTGCACATCGCGGCACATCATTTCGGGGGCCACGGCCGACTGCTTTACCACAGCTCCGCCGGGGGCAAGGCTGCCGCGCAGAATGGCAATGCCGCCCTGCTTGGAATATGGGTTCTCAACGCTGCGGATAACATCGGGGTTCATAACGCGGGCGTTCATGTCCTTGAGGTTTTCGCCCACAGTCTTGCCCGTGGCGGTCATGCAGTCCTTGTTGATCAGGCCAAGCTTGTCCAGCTCGGTCATCACAGCGGGAATACCGCCAGCGTTGTCGAGGTCAACCATGTAGTGCTTGCCCGCCGGGGAGAGCTTGCACAGGTTGGGGCTCTTTTTGCTCACCTCGTCAAAAATATCGAGGCCCAGCTTGAGGCCAGCCTCGCCAAAAACGGCGGGCAGGTGCAGCACGGTGTTGGTGGAGCAGCCAAGGGCCATATCCACGGCAACGGCGTTGGCCACCGACTTGGGCGTAACAATATCCAGCGGACGGATATTCTTGTGCAGCAAGTCCATAACGTGCATACCGGCCTTTTTGGCCAAACGGATGCGCGCGCCGCTCACGGCAGGGATGGTTCCGTTGCCGGGCAGAGCCACGCCAATGGTTTCGGAAAGGCAGTTCATGGAATTGGCCGTAAACATGCCCGCGCATGCGCCGCAACCGGGGCAGGCGCGTTCGGCCATGTATTCCAGCTCTTCTTCTGTCATGGCACCGCTGCGCACCTTGCCCACGGCTTCAAACACGGTGATAAGGTCACCGCGCTTGCCGGGGCCGATGTCGCCGGGCAGCATGGGGCCGCCAGAAACCAGCACCGAGGGGATGTTAAGGCGCATCATGGCCATGAGCATGCCGGGCACGCATTTATCGCAGTTGGGAATAAAAACCAGCGCATCAAATGCATGGCCACGGGCCATAATTTCAATGGAATCCGCAATAAATTCACGCGAGGGCAGCGAAAAACGCATGCCTTCATGGTTCATGGCAAGGCCGTCGCACACGGCAATGGCCGGAAACTGCAAGGGCGTACCGCCCGACATGCGCACACCGGCCTTGACCGCATCGGCTAGGCTGTTCAGGTGCATATGACCGGGAACAACTTCGCTGGCGGCATTCACAATACCTACCAGAGGACGATCCATCTCTTCTCTGGTGAGGCCCAGAGCATAGAGCAGGGAGCGGTGGGGGGCTTTTTCCAGCCCGGACTTCATTTTTTTGCTGCGTGCTTCATCATCCATGGCGGTATCCTTGTGGTATGAACAACAAACATTCCCCTTGCGCCCGCAAAGGGAATGAAGATGGTACGGTAAATTTTTGCGCCAGTAAACACGGCCCGGCGGGCTCTCGTCGGCATATTTCCGCTGCCCACGCAGGTATTTTTTGCTGATACGGCCTCCCGCTCTTGAGCGCGCCGCCGAAGTGAGCTAATTTCCGGGCATGCAAAGCTCTACCCCCACTCTGGCCCGCCGCTATATCTTCAAGCTTGTGGCCAATATCGCCTCCGTTCCGGTCTACCTTGCCATGGAGGCTATTCTGCCCCGCGCACTTGGGCCGCAAATGTACGGCAACTACAGCTTTGCAACCAACTTGTTCCAACAGCTCTCTGGCTTTCTGGACATGGGCACCTCTACCTGCTTTTACAATGCCCTTTCGCGCCGTCAGGCCGAAACCGGCCTCATTGGCTTTTATATGCGCCTTACGGCAGCGGTTTTTGGCATTATTCTGCTGGCGGCCGCCCTTTTGCAGTTCCCCATTGCGGGCGAGCTGCTCATGCCCGATGTGCCCCTATGGCTGGCCCCGCTGGCGGCCATGTGGGCTTTTTTGACATGGTGGGGCCGTGTGCTGCGCTCCATGAACGACGCTGTGGGCGCAACGGTTTCATCCGAAATGGTGCGCACGGCGGTTTCACTGTTTACGGTGGCACTGCTTGGCCTCATGTTCTGGGCCGACTGGCTGAATATCCACACTCTTTTTGCCCAGCAATACCTCATGCTTGGAGCGACGGCTCTCGGTTACTGGCTGGTGACCCGCACCTATTGGCGGCAGGCGAGCATTCCCCTGCATTTTCGCCTTACACCAGAGCAAACCAAGGCCTACGGGCGCGAATTTTTCAACTACAGCCACCCGCTGTTTGTACAGGCTCTGCTTTCCTTCTTGCTGCTCTCTGCCGAGCGCTGGTTGCTGCAATGGTTTGACGGCAGCGTGGAGCAAGGTTTTTTTGCCCTTTCACAAAAGGTAAGCATGGCCTGTTTTCTTTTTGTTTCAGCCATGACACCCCTTGTGATGCGCGAGCTTTCCATTGCTTGGGGCAATAACGACCGCGAAGCCATGGGGCGGTTGCTCACACGCTTTGCACCACTGCTCTATGTGGTTGCCGCTTATTTTTCGTGTTTTACGCTGGTAGAGGGTTCGGCCTTGGTGAATTTTTTTGGCGGTGCGCAGTTTGCCGCAGCCACCCTTTCTGTGCAAATCATGGCGCTCTACCCCCTGCATCAGGCTTATGGCCAGCTGGCGGGATCGGTATTTCACGCCACGGGACGCACCAAAATTTTGCGCAACATGGCCGCGCTTGAGTGCATTTACGGCTTCAGCACGGCTTGGTTTCTGCTTGCGCCGCCTGAATATTTTGGGCTTGGCCTTGGGGCCGTGGGCCTTGCCATCAAAACCGTATGCGTGCAGATCATCACGGTCAATATTTACCTGTGGCTGGCCTCCCGCTTTATCCCCCTCAATTTCTGGCGCAATGTGGCTCATCAGGTATGGAGCCTCGCCGTGCTGTTGCTGATGGCCTATGGCTGCCGCGAGGCCACGCTGCATCTAGGCCTTGGCGGCATTGATTCGCTGCCGCGCTTCTTGGTGTCGGGTGTAATATACACGGCGGCCATTGGCGTGCTCTGCCTCAGCATGCCCGCAGTGATGGGCTTTTCTCGGCAGGAACTGCGCGAAATTTTCATCCGGTTCAGCAAATCGCGCTCGCACGCTTAAGCTGCCCGCCAGCAACACGTATAGGGGCTGAGACCAGCCTGTTGCACATACTTATTGGCAGACTATAAGACGAAAAAAGCCGGGATAACCCGGCTTTTTTTTATCTATACCGCCGCATCAAGCAGCAGGTTGTCGCGATGGATAACTTCCGGATAGTGGGCATCGCCCAGTATGGCAGCCACCTCGTGCCTTTTCAGGCCCATAATCTTTTTGAGGTCTGAGGTGCTGTAATTGGAAAGCCCCACGCCAAGGCTTTGGCCCTCGTGCAGAACGCGTACCAGCGCGCCCTGCTGAAAGCTGCCCTCAACACGAAACACCCCGCCCGGAAGCAGGCTGCCGCCTTTGTGCAGCAGGGCCTTGGCCGCGCCCGCATCCACATGCACACTGCCCGCCGGGTCTGACTGATAGGCCAGCCAGAACTTGCGGCGCGGTATGGCATGCCGCGCAGGGCAAACCCACGTACCGCTGCTAAAGGCTTCGTGCCCTTGGGGTGCGGCGCAAACGCCGCAGGCCGCAAAGGCTCGCGTTATCACGTGGGGTTCTCGTCCCGGCAAAATCAGCGTTGGCACGCCAATCTGCGCGGCGCGGCGGGCCGCCAACAGTTTGGAGTACATACCGCCCGTGCCCACAGAGGTTTTGCCGCCGCAGAGCTGGCCCAAATCAAGCGCGGCCACGTCATCAATATGATCAAGAATGGGCGCTTGCGGGTTTTTTTGCGGGTCGGCGGACATCACGCCAGAGGCAGACGTAAGATTGATGAACAAATCTGCCCCGGTAAGGTTGACCAAGAGGCTTGCCAGACAGTCATTGTCGCCAAACTTCAGCTCGCTGATGGAAACCGTGTCGTTCTCGTTCACAATGGGCAGCACTGCCCATTCCAGCAGCTCGGCAAAGGTATTGCGGGCATTGAGAAAACGCTGGCGTGCTCGCAGATCGTCGCGTGTAAGCAACACCTGAGCCGTGGGCATACGGTAGGCAAGAAAAACCTTGTCCCAAGCCTGCATAAGCTGCCCCTGCCCCACGGCAGCCGCAGCCTGCCGAGCCGCTAGGCCCGTGGTTTCAACCATATGGCCGCGAGAAGAAAGCGCAGCCCTGCCAGCGGCCACAGCCCCGGAAGAAACAAGCACCAAGCGGCGAGGTTGCGTGCCGCCTTCAACACCAGCGGTACTTTCGGGCATCAGGTTACGCAGCTGTGCCAGCTGCGCAGCCAGATTTTCCAGCACGGGCATGCTCAGGCCGTTGGCATCGGTCAAAACAGCGCTGCCAACCTTAACAACCACAACCCGCGCCTGCGCAAGCACCCTTGCGCGTTCCTGCTGCCAGTCTTCCGTGGGGGCTGCCATGAATGCTCCACAAACCGCTATTCGCGGGTATAGATCACTTCGATTTCGGGGAATTCTTCGTCCTCGTCGTCGTCAAGTTCCGCAAAGTGCAGAATGGGCGCGTGGCTGGCTGTTTCATCACGCATGCGCCACAGTTCTTCCACGAGGGGTTCAATATCAATGCCGTCACGCGCAGAAATAAAGTATATGTCGCGGCCATCGGCCTTGGCGCGGGCCTTGAGCTCTTCCAGACGCTCGGGCGTGATAAGGTCGATCTTGTTGACCACCTCAATCTGCTGGCGTTCGCCCAGCTCCTCGTCAAAGCGGCGCAATTCCTCGTTGATGAGGTTAAAGCCCGCCCAAGGGTCTTCTTCGCCCACGTCTTCCACACTCAAAATATGCACCAGAAAGCGCGTGCGCTCCACGTGCTTGAGAAAACGCAGACCAAGGCCTTGGCCTTCGTGCGCGCCTTCGATAAGGCCGGGAATATCGGCAATGACCATGCGGCGGTCTGGGTCAACCTCGTCGATCATAACGCCAAGATTGGGCGTAAGCGTGGTAAAGGGGTAGGCCGCAATCTTGGGCCGCGCCGCCGAAACCTGCGTGATAAAGGTGGACTTGCCCGCATTGGGCAGGCCCAGCAAGCCTGCGTCGGCCAAAATTTTCAGCTCAAGGCGCAGATTTTTTTCCTCACCGGGTTCACCGGGTTGGCAAAAACGCGGGGCGCGCATGGTCGAAGACTTGAAATGCTCGTTGCCCTTGCCGCCGCGACCGCCACGGGCCACCAACACTTCTGCATTGGGATCGCTGAGGTCAGCCAGCAGCTCCTCGCCATCGGGGCCTTCGGCAAAAACTAGCGTGCCCACCGGCAGGTGCAGCACCATGTTTTCACCCTTCTTGCCATCGCACTGGCTGCCCTCGCCGGGGCTGCCATTGCGGGCCTCGTACAAGCGCTTGAGGCGAAAATCGTACAACGACAGCAAACGACCGTCGGCCTTCAAAAGAACCGAACCACCGTCGCCGCCGTTGCCACCGTCTGGCCCACCGCGCGGCACGAACTTTTCGCGCCGGAACGAAAGGCAACCATGCCCGCCCTTACCGGCGCGCACCTGAATTCTTGCTTCATCTACAAATCGCATGGGGTATCCTTGCGGTCAGTCCGCGCGGTGCGCCAGCCTTGCTGCTGCACCGATTGTATATGGGGCTGCCGTTCCAAACGTACCGCAAACCGTAACGGCACCACAAGCCAGCACATTGCCACAGGCATAACCTGCCACGGCTGGCTGTTTTTTGGCGGTGGCACTCAGCCACGCTACCCCAGCACAAACACCGAAAGGGAAGAAGCCTCGCGGCCCCTTCCCTCATCGGCAAATTCCACGCGGCCGCGCTTAGTCGGCGGCCGCTTCCACATGCACGCGCGTGTGAACGCGGCGCTTGCGGATATACTTCTCAAAGCGCACAACGCCGGTCACTTTGGCGAACAGGGTAAAATCCCTGCCCATGCCCACGTTTACACCGGGGTAAACGGTAGTGCCGAGCTGACGCACCAGAATATTGCCAGCCAGAACCTTCTGACCGCCAAAACGCTTTACGCCGCGGCGTTGGCCTTCACTGTCGCGGCCGTTGCGCGAAGAGCCGCCTGCTTTCTTATGTGCCATGGTAGCCTCCCTGGGGCGCCGACCCTTTGGACCGGCGGGGCAGAATATAAATATAGCTCAACGTACCCTGCACAAATGCAGAGCAGCAATGACAGGCCATGCCCACGGCCCGCCCGAACCTCGGATAAACCGGGTTCTAGACGTTGATGCTCTTAACGCGAATGGTGGTGTAATCCTGACGATGACCGCGCATTTTACGCGAGTCATTACGGCGCCAGCGCTTGAACACCTTGATCTTGGGTCCGCGCCCGTGATCCACCACTTCCGCTGTGACAGCGGCCCCGGCAAGATAGGGAGCGCCGACTTTGCATTCAGCGCCGCCGACCATCAGCACCTTGTCCAGAGAAATTTCGCTTCCGGCCTGAACCGCAAGCTTTTCCACAACTACTTTGGAACCTTCTTCGACGCGGTACTGTTTTCCGCCGGTCTCGATAATCGCGTACATATCAACCTCCAAAAAGAGAAAGGCATATTTGCCCCACAGGCCGACAAATGTCAAGCGCGTTTTGCAGAATATTTTGCAAAACCCGCCAAACAGTCCGCGACTTGCGCGAAGGGCGATAATACACAACTCCATAGCGCACAGCAATAACTTTCTGCGGGATGCACATCGTGCCCTTGCGCCGTGCCCTGCCTGCTGCTATCTGTTGGACGCCATGAATACCTCCTGCCCCTTTATTACTGTAGATATTAGCGCGCTCTCGCACGACGGGCGTGGCATTGCACGCCTTGCCCCTACTGCCGGTGAAGGCCGGGGCGCTGTGATTTTTGTGGCACAGGCTCTGCCCGGCCAGCGCGTTGTGGCACGGGTTACCCGGCGCAAGGCATCATTTATAGAGGCCGAGCTGCACGAACTGGTGCGTCAAGCCCCCAATGCCGCCCTGCCCATTTGCCCGCACCACGCCGAATGCGGCGGCTGCCCGCTGCAAACCATGCCCTACGAGCAGCAGCTTTTATGGAAGCGCACCATCGTTCTCGATTCCCTGAGTCGCATCGGCAAGCTTGACCGCGCTACCCTTGAAACCATGCTGGGGCCGGTTGCGCTTTCTCCTGCCACCAGCCGTTTTCGTAATAAAATGGAATTTGCCTTTGGGCCAAAAGCTGCACCAAGCGCTGCGCACAGCGGCGAGCTTTGCCTTGGCCTGCGTAGGCGCAACGGACGCGATGTGGTGCATGTGCCGGGCTGCGCGCTAATGCCTCCCGAAGCACTGCGCATGGTCAGCATGGTAGGCGAACTGGCAGCCAAGACAGGATTTTCCGCATTTGTTCCGCCTGATTCACGCCCCGATTCACGGTCAAATTCCCGGCCCGAAGCCGAGCCGTGCAAACAACGGGGGCGTGGCAGCCGACACGGACAAGCCCGCCGTGCCCCCAATCATTATAATGCACCACAGCAGGAAGCAGCCGACCTTGGCTTCTGGCGTTTTTTTGTATTGCGTCGTGGGCTGGCCGCTGATTTGCGCACTCCGCGCTGGTGGGCGCTGTGTATCACTAGCCCCGGCAACGCACAGCAACGGGCCACAGTTCGCGCCCTTGGGCGCGAGGTGCTGGCGGCCTTTCCGCAGCTTGCGGCCTTTATCCATGAAGAACGCGCCACGGCTGACGCCTTTGCCTTTGGCGAAAAGCGCGTGCAAACGCTGGACGCCAGCGGCAATGAACACCCCGGAGCGGCAAGACTTTTTCAGCCACTAAATGGTTCTTTTTTTGCCTTGGACGCCGCTTCGTTCTTTCAGGTCAACACCGCTGCGGCGCAGGTGCTGGCCCGCACAGCCCGCAACATGCTGCCCCCGGTTATAAATGCGGAAGCTGGGGCCGTGCAGCACAGGGGGCTGCTTGATCTTTACTGCGGTGTAGGAGCACCCGGCTTGCTGCTGGCGGGTGGCTATACTGCCCTGCTGGGGCTGGAGCAGGACAGCAAGGCCGTGAAACTGGCAAAAATTAACGCAGGCAGCCACTATGGGCAGCAGCATTTTTTTTATGAAGCGGGCGATGCTGCCCTGCAGCTTGAACGGCTGGCCAAGTGCAGCGCAGATGAGATGTGGGCTACAATCTATACACTTGGCCCAAAAGCCCCAGAGGAAGCGCTGGCAGACGATCTTGCCCCTGCCTCCACCAATCCCACAACGCAAACCCACCCCGCGGCCACCGATGCCTTGGTCGATCCGCCACGGGCGGGGCTTTCACCGCGCGCACTGGACGCGCTGCTGCGCATTACGCCAGAGCGCATCCTTTATATATCGTGCAACCCCGCAACCATGGCGCGTGATGCAGCACAAATCTCTAAACATTACAGGCTACAAGAGCTGGCGGCTGTTGACCTGTTTCCGCACACTACTCACATTGAATGCGTAAGCCTCTGGTGCAAGCGGTAAAATGTCGATTTTTCCTTTTCTGCATATTTTTTTTTAAGCCCTGCTTTTTGGTATCAACAGCCGTTTTTTCAGCCATCCACGGCACAAGGAATGCAGCGTAATCACAAGTTTCCGCCCAAAGTCATTGACGCGTCAGGTCGCCTGTGATAATTTGAACAGCGTTAAGGGGACCATGACGCTACAGGTTCCGACAGCCATGTGCGCGGAGGCCTTATGTCGTTCAAGGATTTTCTTAAGCAGCAGCAAACTGGCATGGAAGCCATGGCCAACACTGGGGTCATTGGTCTGCATCTGGTGAGCGGCCCCGCAGTCGGCTTTGCCATTGGTTATGGAATAGACCACTGGTTTGCAACCGGCCCTTGGGGCAAGCTGGTTTTTCTGTTCATCGGCATTGCGGCAGGTTTTTTGAACGTGTACCGCGATACACAGGCGCTGCTGCGCAAAATAGCAGCACAGGACGCCCGCCGAAAAGGCCTTGTGCCAGAACAGCAAAACGAAACGCCCCCAGCGGGGCAAGGCAAGAAAAACAGCCGTGCGCAGACTGAAACAGATGATACACAGCCTTGACGCTTGGCTTTGGCGGCGCGGCATAGACCACCCGGCTATACGCGTGTTGCTGCGCAACGAAATTTTGCTCGCCGCATTAGGACTTTTGGTTGGCGGGCTGGCCTTTACGGCCACACCTTGGTTTTTTTGGTTTGGAGTGGGCCTGACCATCATGGCCTGGACTTTTTGGGGATTGGCGCGCTTTTTTCTGCGCAAGGGCTTGGGCGATTACAGCACGGCTTTTTTGCGAATAGTATTAGTGCGCTGGGTAGGAAGGCTTGTATTGGTGGGCGCGGTTCTTTATGTATCGCTGATCATCTACAAAGCTCCTGTTTTTGCCCTAGTTGGCGGCATGGTCGCCGCCGGAGCGTGTGCTCTGGCAAGTTATGCACTGGCAGCGCGAAGCCCGCGACGCAGTGCAGAATAAGGCCAAGCAGCAACGTATTGGCTGGGCGTAAGGCCCACACAATAAATTTTGGGGAATGGCCCGCACGGGTCCAACATTAACAGCCGCGCTCAGGCGCGTACTCACCAGGAGGCATGGCTCATGGCAGGTGGTTTGCCGCATCCGGTATTGCTCTCCACATTTATGGGCATGGACGAGATCGCCATCGGTGGAAAGATGGTGGAATTCAAGCATGTGTTCTACTCCTGGGTCTGTATGGCCATTTTGTTCACCGTAGCGTTGATAATGCGCCGTCGGCTGACCATGGTTCCCGGAGGCCTGCAAAACTTTTTCGAAGCCTTGGTGGATACCATCGAGAACTTCATCCTAGCCACCATGGGCGATCACGGGCGTAAGTTCGTTGGCCTCTTGGCTGGCATGTTCATCTACATTTTTGGCATGAACCTTATGGGTCTTGTGCCCGGCTTTGACGCCCCCACGGCCAACCTTAACACCACCGTGTGCATGGCTGTATTCGTGCTGGTGTTCTACAACGCTGTGGGTCTCATTCGCTGGAAGGCGCACTACATTCACCATTTCACCGGCCCTTCCAAGGTGCTCATTCCGCTCATGTTTCCGCTTGAAGTGGTATCGCACCTGTCGCGCCCGGTTTCGCTCTCTCTTCGTCTTTTCGGTAACATCCGCGGTGAAGAAATCGTTATGGTGCTGTTCTTCGTAATGGCTCCCATACTCGGTACCCTGCCCATCTACGCCCTCTTCTTGCTGGGCAAGACCATGCAGGCCTTCGTGTT
Source organism: uncultured Desulfovibrio sp. (assembly GCA_964413315.1). GTDB lineage: Bacteria > Desulfobacterota > Desulfovibrionia > Desulfovibrionales > Desulfovibrionaceae > Desulfovibrio. The sequence goes on from CAYPRZ010000015.1 coordinate 11,530, forward strand.
CTTCATGCTGACCATGTTCTACATCAAGGGCGCGCTTGAGGCTCCTGAGCATTAGGCAATTGCCCAAGGCTGCCGCGGCCTGTCGCCTGAAAACGGCAAATTGCGGGACGTTTACACGACACATAGTGGGGAATGGTCTATAACGACCCAACAATACAACAGTGCAAGGAGTGTCTCATGCGTAAGTTTCTGATGATCGCCCTGAACACCGTGGCCCTTCTCGGCATGGCCACCATGGCTTTTGCTGCTAACCAGCTCGACGCCTCGGCCCTTGGCTACACCTGCTTGGCCGCCGCCCTTGGCATCGGCATTGCCGCTTTCGGTTGCGGCATCGGCATGGGTCTTGGTCTGAAGGGCGCCTGCGAAGGCGTTGCTCGCAACCCTGACGTGAGCGGCAAGATCACCGGTACCATGATTCTGGCCTTCGCCTTCATCGAATCGCTGGCCATTTACGCCCTGGTTATCAGCTTCATCCTGCTGTACGCCAACCCCTACGCGTAAATTCGAATCGTTTGATTTGCAAAAAGGGCGGCCCTAGGGCCGCCCTTTTTGTTGTTTATAGCTGTTGCCACCGTAACCGACCCATCTTATTATATACTTACAGCAAGGGCAGCATGTTGTTATTACGCAAACAACCCTTGCAATTTAGCAAAGTTACCATCAATCCAGTACCGCAAGTAATCAATCTGCTTAACCTTTGTTACCAATTGTGGTACTAATTATCTCCTACGAAGTAGCATATTCATAACACACTGAAATATCACCATCCATTAACGCCAATATATGCCCGCAAATTGAAAAGTGGTGAAATTTAATTTATCAAGGAATGTCGGCATAAACTACAAAATACAAGCAGATGCGACATTATTCGGCTTACCCATATAATGCCGAAATTAACAATATTTGGTAAAAATTTTATATAGTTGAAGCAACAAAGCACTAGGCATTCACAAAGCTTGCGCCTAGTGGCATTTCTGCTATAAATTCAATTTCACAAAGCTTGTAGCAACATGACACGCTGCGCATCCCAGAAGGTACACCATGGTCAACCCACCCAAGAGTAAACACATCCCCAGAGCCACCATCCAGCGCCTTGCTACCTACGTGCAGGTGCTTGAAAATTTTTCGCGCGATAATGTCGAGGTCATATCCTCTAATCCCCTTGCAGAAGCTTGCGGCGTTAACGGCTCGCAGGTTCGCAAAGACTTGGCCTACTTTGGCGAATTTGGCATCCGCGGGGTTGGGTATCATGTAAAGTCACTCATTGCAGCCATTACGTCTTCGCTGGGCGTTGACCGCGAATGGCGCATGGCCCTTATAGGCGTGGGCAACCTTGGCAAGGCTATCCTCAACCACGGTGAATTCCGTTCGCGCGGGTTCAATATTGTGGGCATATTTGACTGCGACCCTTTTAAAATTGGCGAAATTGTCCACGGTCTTGAAGTGCACTGCACCCGCGACCTCAAGGACATGGTGACCGACCTGAACATTGAAATCGGCATCATCACCACACCGCCTGAGCGGGCGCAGCGGGCTGCCCAGCACCTGATGGACGCGGGCATAACCTCCATACTCAACTTTGCCCCTTCGCGCATCAAGGTTCCGGACAGAATCAACGTCGAATACGTTGACTTCTTCCACCACCTGTACGCTCTGGCTTTCAACCATCCGCAAACCCGCTAAGCCCGTGCTTCTCTCTGCTGTAACCACTTGGCCAGGGCGCTTCCATGATGCCCTGGCTTTTCTTACCCGACTGGTTCCGCCGCGCGCTAACTGCACCGCAGCCTCACTCACCGCATCCATGCCATTTTTTGCCCCAGTGGGCCTAGTGGTCGGCGCGTTGTGCACGGCGCTGGCCGTTGCAGCCCTGTGGGTATTTGACAAGCCAGAATACGGATTTGCCGGGCATTTTCTTGCCGCTGCCATAGCTGGCTGGGTTTGGATACTCTGCGAAATATGGTCCACGCGCGGTTTACACTGGGACGGCTTGTCCGACCTTGGCGACGCCACAGGTAGCGGAGCCCTTGGTGAACAATTTTGGACAATCCTGCGCGACAGCCGCTTGGGCGCATTTGGTGCCCTACATTTGCTGGCGGCGTTTAGCGGCATGTGGATCAGCCTGACTGGGCATCTGGTGCAGGGCCAATGGCTGGCTCCGCTGTTTGCCCCGGCATGGGGACGAGCCGCCTGTATCTGGCTTGCAGCCTACAGTATTCCTTACGAGCAACGCTCACTTGGCGGTTTGGCTTGCGCCGGATCAACGCCGCAACTGGCACGTTGGCAAATTTTGCTGGCAGTGGGCATGGCGGTGCTGGTGTTTGTAACCAGCAGCTGCCCCGTCTGGCGCTTACCCTTGCTTGCCCTTGGCCAATTTGTACTGGTGCATTCTTTTATTGATAAAACTCGGCTACATGGCGGAGTTTCTGGCGATTTTCTTGGGGCATGCATCCAGTGGAGCCAGTTGTGGTTCCTGCTCGTTACAGTGTAAGGTATAGCTGTCTGACGCAAACAAGCGGGGTTAGCCCGTTGTAACCAAGGAGCAAGCTATGGATTTCAAGGCACTGGCAGAAGCAGCGCGCACCTGCCGCCGCTTTCATGAAGAGCAGCCGCTGGCCATGACCGATCTAGAATGGCTTGTGGACTGCGCCCGTGTTGCCCCCTCTGCCAAAAACGCTCAGGAGCTGCGCTATGCGCTGGTGGGCAATGGCGACACCTGCAATAAGCTGTTTGCCCTTACACGCTGGGCAGGTGCATTGAAAGACTGGGGCGGCCCGTACCCCGGTGAGCGACCCACCGCCTTTGTTGCCATACTCATGCCCCAGTCGGGCAAAGAGCTGACCTGCATAGACGTGGGCATTGCCGCCCAGACCATCCAGCTTGCCGCAACCAGCCGTGGTTGGGGCTGCTGCATGATCCAATCTTTTGACCATCAGGCCGCACCAGCTCTGCTTAACGTGCCGCAAGGCATGAAAATCTCCCTTGTGCTGGGCCTTGGAGTTGCCAAGGAAACCCGCATGGTGGACAGCATGCCCGAAAGCGGTGCTACAGCCTACTGGCGCGATGCTCAAGGCGTGCACCACGTGCCCAAGCGCAGCCTTGATGATCTGATCATTGCCCGCTTCTAAAACGCATTTTCATTCAAACGCAAAAATCGCGGCAGGTACTCTCTGCCGCGATTTTTTTGTTTGCACTTGCGGTCAGAATCAGGCCGCGTACTGCACAAGCCACTCGCCAAGCAACTGGGCAAGTGCTGTGTCACCACGCGAATAAGCCGCCCTGCGGGCCTGTTGCACACGAATTTTGGCCGTTGCGGCATCTACCCTTGTGCCTTCAAAAACTGCTTGCGGATCAAGCCGCGACAACTGCGCACACACTTTCGGCGCTGGCATAATGCGCAGACATTCCAGCAGGGTTGCCGTGGCGGCAGCAAGATCACCCATCTGTTCATGGTAGGCCGCCAGCAATAGCCAGCCGTCAAGCCACAGCGGTTCGCGTTGCAACATGGCCTGACAGGCCCCTTTGGCAAAGACCGCACCGCCAAATTCTTCATTTAGCCGATTTTGGCGGTCATCCGGCAGCTCAACCCACGTAGAAAGCGAAGGGCCAATGTGCAGCCGATAGCCGTCAAGGCTCACCAATATATGCTCGTCTGGCTTTACGGACGCACCAATACGCTGCATGAGCAACGTGCAGTTCTCACTGTCATGGGCAAACCGGCCCGGCGTGCTGCTGGTGTGGTGATACACAATGCTGCGGCCATCTACCCGCAGTTTCAGACCCCGCGCACGTAGCGAAAAGCAGAGATCTATGTCCTCAAATCCGTTACGGTACGACTCATGAAAAGCCCCGCAGGCCTCAAATTCCGCTTTGCGCAGCATGATGGCCGCGCCAGTAATGGCCTGCAATGGATGATTTTTGTGTGCAGCGGCAAACGTGCCGGGCAAATGTTCGTACAAATGCCCCACGGCATTAAAGGGCGTTATGTATATGCCGCAGTGCTGCACCGTGCCGTCCGGGTACAGCAGCAGCGGGCCCACAGCCCCCACCTTGGGGTCGGCCATGGCCTCACGCAGGGGTGGCAGCCAGCGCGGGGTAAGCGTGGTATCGTTGTTCAAAAAAAACAGCAGCTCGCCGTCTGCCGCTTGCGCCCCGGTATTGCAGCCTCTGGCAAAACCCACATTTTCGGGCATGCGCACAGCCTTGAACGATGCACCAAAAAGCGCCTCGCCCAAGGGGGCAAGTTCCGTTGCCGTGGCATCGGTGGAATGGTTGTCCACCACCACAACCTGCATATTTTCGCCAGCGGAATGCGCGGACAACGAGCGAAGGCAAGCCTCTGTCATGTTCCAGAGATTCCATACAGGAATGATCACCGACACGCGGCTGCTACCGTGCATTGCTGCCACCTCCGCTCTCTGCGCCCACGGCGAAACGCCTTGCAGCGGCTACAAAATTGGTGGCCCAACAAGGTATGGCAGGAGCAAAAATGTGTGTGTACGAGGCCCACACGTTGCGCCGCAGCAGGGCGTCAATGTTCTGCCTCTTTTTGCCCGCATCGGGGCTAATGCCCTCCCCATTCTGGCTTTGCCCCATGTACGGCCCCATGCCTTGGCCTTTGCGCAGATGCATGCCGTGTGCGGGCGTGAGCCCTTGCCAGCAACAGCGCGAATAATGGAATTCGTGCCCCAGAATTTCCATGCCCTGCGGGAAAAAGGGATTTTCTGCGGTTACGGTTCCGCGCACATAGCCCAACCCCTGCGGCTTGGAGCAAAACTGCGCCACTACGGGAAATATGCCGCTCATGGGCCACAGCTTGCCATCGCGCTCAATGCCCTGCGAAAGCAGCATAAAACCCCCGCATTCCGCATAGATGGGCAGACCGGCATCGGCCCAAGCCGCAAGCACCTGCAAATGCGGCGAGGCCGTGAGCGCTGCCGCGCAGTCTTCAGGAAAACCGCCGCCGAGATACAGGCCGTCGATTTCTCCACCTGCCGAGCCTTGCTGCCCACTGCCCCGCAACACAGGCCATTGACCAGAGTTGGGGCCAACAACTTCCAGCCGCACCAGCTCCGCCCCGGCACGCTCCAGAGCTTCAAGATTTTCTTCGTAATAAAACCACAGGGCGCTGTCGCGCACATAGGCAATGCGCGGGCGCGGCGCGGTGGCATCGGGAGTAGCTGGGCAAACTGGTTGCGAGGTCTCGCCCACAGACCAGAACTGCTCTGCCGCTTCAGCCGCTGTGCTGACGCTTGGGATGCCAGCCCCTGCATCCGCCGCGCGGGCGGCGTCCATAACGGCTTCAATATTAACGTGCTGGCCCACAAAAGTGCCCAGCGTTTCCAACACGGCCCGCGCCTGCGGTGAAAGTGCGTCGCCGCACGAGGCAATGCCCATGTGCCGCTCAGGCAAGGGATTTTCCTTCAGGCGCGGCAGTACGCCCAGCACGCGCACATCGGTGTATTCTTCAATAACCTTACGCAGCAGGTCTTCGTGTCGCGCCGTTCCCACCTGATTAAGCACCACACCCGCAAACTGCAAACCCTGCTCAAAGGTGGTCATGCCGTGCACAAGGGCCGCTGTTGTGCGGGTCATCTTGGTACAGTTGATACTAAGAATGATGGGACAGGCCAGCATGCGTGCCAGCTCTGCTGTTGAGCACGACCCAGCCACATCCATGCCGTCAAAAAGCCCTCTATTGCCCTCAATCATCCCAAGCACTTCCGGGCTGCCCGTTTGCGCCTGTGTTTTGAACATGGCGTGCACAAACAGCGCTCTGAGCTGCTCTGGCCCAAGCATGTAAGGATCAAGGTTGGTGGCGGGCCTGCCAGAGGCCATGGCCAGCCATGCGGCATCAATATAGTCCGGCCCTTTTTTAAAAGCCTTGACCGTGAGCCCCTGCGCGGCCAACGCGTGGGTAAGCCCCAAAGAAAGCAGGGTTTTGCCGCCGCCACCCGAAAGGGCCGATACGCACAGACGTGGCATGCGCACGCTCTGGGGGTGGCCGGGAGCGTGGCCGGGAGCGTCACACAAAGGGGAAAACAGAGGGGATTGCAGCATGCGGCGGCCTTGTTAACGTTGCGACAAAAAGTCTGCGAAACCTAAAGCCACGGCCCGGCGGCAAACGCAGAAAACCTGCGCAAACCAAGCCGGGCCGCGTACCTGATTAATTCAGGGGCAAAAAACCATTGCTAGTGTTTAAAGGAACGCTGCCCCGTAAACACCATGGCAACCTGAGGCTTGGCCTCGTTGCAGGCCACGATCACTTCTGCATCGCGCATGGAACCGCCGGGCTGGGCAATGGCTGCAACGCCCTGAGCAACGGCCACATCCACCCCGTCACGGAAGGGGAAGAAGCCGTCAGATACCAGAGCAGCCCCGGCCAGACCGCCGTGAGAAGCCTCGGTGCGGCTTTCTATGTCTGCCAGTTTGGCGGCCATGTCCGCATCGGTGGCGGCTTTTTCCTTAAGCTCGTAAAGCGACAGGCCCAGTTCGCGGAAGGCCAGTGTGTCGGCATACTTGGTGTGGGCCTTGTGAATGGCCAGCTCCACGCAGCCCACGCGATCCTGCTCGCCCGTGCCGATGGCAAGGGTGGCTCCGTCGCGCACAAAGATCACAGAGTTGGAGGTCACACCGGCTTCTACGGCCCAGGCAAAGCGCAGGTCGTCCAGTTCCTGCTTGCTGGGTGCGCGCGCGGACACGGACAGACCGTCCTTGGTGGTGGCAGTGGCGGGCAAAAAATCACCAGCCTCAAGAATGCGGTTCACAAACGACTTCTGCACAATGATGCCGCCGTCGGCGAGGCTCTTGATGTCAAGAAAGGCCGAGCTGGTCAGCTCTTCAAGCCGCCCAAGGCCGGGCAGTTCCATGATGCGCAGGTTTTTGCGGCCTTTGAGGATTTCCACCACACCTTCTTCAAAGGCAGGGGCGGCCACCACTTCAAAATAGTTGGCGGCAACAATCTCTGCGGCCTCGCGGGTAAAGGGGCGGTTGACAACCACGGCCCCACCAAAGGCGGCGATGCGGTCGCACCAGAAGGCCTTTTCAAGAGCTGCGGCAACGCCGTCGTTGCTCCAAGCCGCTCCGCTGGGATTGTTGTGCTTCAAAATCACCGCAGCAGGGCGCTCGGTGAGGTACTGTAAAATATTGGCCCCGTTGTCCACATCGGTAAGATTGGTCTTGCCGGGATGCTTGCCAGCCTGAATCATCTGGGCCTCGGTGAGCGCCGACACAATACCGTTGCCGGGGCCGCGCCAAGTCAGACCGCCGCAGGTGATGGAGCCTTCCTTAAGGGCATACAAGGCTGCGGGCTGATCAGGGTTTTCGCCGTAGCGCAGGCCTTTTTCCTCGTTGTCCAGCGTCCAAGTGCGCTTTTGGAACACGAGTTTTTCTTCGCCCAGAATGATGGTCATGGTGTCAGGGAAAGCGTCCTTGTGGACGGTGCTGTACATGGACTTGAGATCAGACATTCTTTCCTCCAGATGTTCGCCGGTCGAGTGAGGCAATATTCTAGCACAAAACCTGCCAAACAACCAGCCCAGATTCTCTGCCGTCTGCGGCAGAAGCGGCTTTAAGACCTGCCCGGATATCCACAGCAATGGGGCGGAGCACGTTTGCTGGCAGGCAAGGAAGGCGCGCGGCTGACAAGGGGAGTGTACTCTTATGGTACTCGACCCGCGGCAGCTGAAGCCTGACGCCGAATGGCAGCAAACCTGCCCGCCCCTTGCGCGTTGACGAAATTTCATGCGCACACTACAGTACCTTGTTACATGGGAGGTAATATGGAAAAGCTGCTTGTCAGGCTGGCCCAGCAACTGGACGCCATTGACGAAGCCTCGCTTATGTCGTTGTGGAGCAAGTATGCCACTACGGCCAGTCGGTTTGAGCCCACGAAGAGGTGGGAAGAAGCCACGCTCATTTTTTCGCTTATTCAGGCTAAACGCTGGAAAAACCAGCTTTTTAACTACCATTGGTCTAGGCAGGCGCAGCCGCTGGGCAAGGGGCCTGAGGGCGGGGTCAATCCCATGCCGGATTTTGAACTTGAAAGCCCGGAAGCGGCCCCGGTGGCCAGCAAATGCAGGGTATTGGAGTTCAAGCCTTCTAGGCTTGACGAGCAGGAAGCGGTCGACCCCAAGACGGAAAGCTGACATTCAAATATGTGCCAGATGGCCCTGTACGGCCATTTGACTTGAATTTGCATACGGGATACGTACTATCAAAGGCTTTGCGTCCCGCTTTCGTAGCAGTGGGGCCGTAGGGTAAACATCCCTTCGGTCGTTCTGTCGCGTCCGGCGCTATACGCAGCCCACATCACCCGCCGTAGCGCGGCGGTATTGCAGGCAGGTAACACCATGGCGAATACGGTCATCATCGGAGCCCAGTGGGGCGACGAGGGCAAGGGCAAGATTGTAGATATGCTGAGCGCCCAGAGCCGCGTTATTGTTCGCTTTCAGGGCGGCAACAACGCTGGTCACACTATCAAGGTGCAGGGCGAAGAAACCATTCTTCACCTTATTCCCTCTGGCATTCTGCACGAAAACAAAATCTGCCTCATCGGTAACGGTGTTGTGCTTGACCCGCACGTATTTCTTGAAGAAGTGGATCATCTCGCCGCCAAGGGCATCGACGTTTCGCCCGCCCGCCTTGGCATCAGCAAAAAAACCCACCTCATTATGCCCTACCACAAAAGCCTTGATCAGGCCCGCGAAGCCAAACGCGCTGGGCACAAGATAGGCACTACCGGTCGCGGTATCGGCCCCTGCTACGAAGACAAGGCCGCCCGCGTGGGTCTGCGCGCTGGCGATCTGGCCGACCCTGAGCTGGTGCGCGCCAAAGTTGCCCATGCCTTGCAGGAAAAAAATGTTCTGCTGCGCGACCTGTACAAGTTTGATCCTCTGGACGAAGCCGCCGTGTGCGAAGACCTGCTGGCCATTGCACCGCGCCTTGTGCCCTACCTCACCGAGGTGGAGGAACGCCTTCAGGAAGCTCAGGCCGATAACGGAGATATTCTTTTTGAAGGTGCTCAGGGCATCCATCTGGATATTGACCACGGCACGTATCCCTTTGTTACCTCGTCCAATACGGTGGCGGGCAACGCTGCTGCCGGTTGCGGCATTGCGCCCTCGGCCCTGCACCGCATTGTGGGCATAGTTAAGGCCTACACCACCCGCGTGGGTTCCGGCCCCTTCCCCACCGAGCTGCTGGACGACACGGGCAGCTACCTGCGCACTCAGGGGCACGAATTTGGCGCCACCACTGGCCGCCCCCGCCGCTGCGGCTGGCTTGACGCCGTTGTGCTGCGCGAGAGCGTGCGCCTCAACGGGCTTACCGACATTGCCCTGACCAAGCTCGACGTATTGCAGAACCTGCCGGTGCTGAAAATCTGCGTTGCCTACGAATACAAGGGCAAGCGCCTGAGCTACCTGCCGCAGGAAGAATGCTCGCTTGGCACGGTGACCCCCATTTACGAAGAAATGCCCGGCTTTGAAGAAGACATTACCCAGTGCGCAACCTACGATGAACTGCCCGCTACCGTGCGCGCCTATATTGCGCGCATTGAAGAGCTGACAGGCGTAAAGGTTTCGCTGGTTTCGGTGGGCGCAGACCGCCGCCAGACCATCGTGCGCTAGGGCAAGCCCCGCAGGTCATGGACACCCTGCTGCCCGCCATAGCCCATGCAGCATTTGACCGGCTCAAGGCCGTGCTCAACAATCTGGGCGCGGCCCCGCCGCAGGTGCTGCTGCTTGAAGGCGGCAGCGAGGCCCAGCGCATGGATACGGCGCGTTATTGGGCCATGCGCATCAACTGCCCCACGGCTGGCACAAGTGGCACCCCTTGCCTTGCGTGCCCCTCGTGTCAGCAGATAGCCGCAGGTGAACACCTAGACCTTGCCGCCTACGATGGCCGCATAAGCAACCGGGAAGACGAAGAAAACCCTGGCCCTGTCCGTGCTTTTAACATGGAGCGAGTGCGCGAACTTAAAGTTCGGCTGCGCGATGCTCCGCACGGACAGGGGCGCAGGGTTGTGCTGCTCATGGGGCTCAGCCTCACCCGCGACGAAGCTTCCAACGCGCTGCTCAAAGCACTGGAAGAACCCTCAAACACTACGGTTTTTGTCTTGCTTGCCCCGCAACGCGAGCAGCTATTGCCCACCCTTGTTTCCCGCTCGTTTTGCCTAACCCTGCCTTGGCCAGATTGCCACGCCGACGACCCAGACATGCAACCGTGGGAAGACGCTCTTGCGCAATTTCTTGTTCAAGGGCAAGGTTTTTTGGACAAGGTTGCTGGCAAGGGAGCCATTGATGCAGGCGGGGCAACCCGTTTGCTGCTTTGCTGCCAAAAGGCCATGAGCAGAATACTTTCGGGTAGGCACAACCCTGCCCGCCCGCTGGATGCAGCGCTGGTTTTACTGCACGGCAAGGGCCGTGCGGCGGCTTGCCAATGGTTTGCCGAGGCTCAGGAAGCCCTTAACTACGGCGTAACCCCGGCCAGAGTTCTGGAAACGTTGGCTGCTCGGCTATTTGCCCTGCGGCGAATGACGGGTTAACAAAACCGGCGTTTTTGCGCGTCACAAGGTTTGATCATATGGGCAACAGGCACTTCTTTACCATCGCAGCCCTGTTTTGCTGTGCTGTGCTGTGCCTACTCCAACTTTGTGCGCAGCCAGCCCACGCCGCCGAGCAACGCACCGTTCGCGTGGGGATGCCCGCAATCGGCCAGTTCTCACGTTTGGAAAACGGCAAGCCCATCGGGTATGCTTCAGACCAACTGGAGCAGCTCGCCCGTTACACGGGCTGGAATGTATCGTGTGTTATCATTGATGACTGGGCTGCATGCCTACGCGCCCTTGAAAACGGACAAATCGACCTCGCCACCCCTGCCCGCTATTCGGCAGAGCGCTCCAGTAAATATCTTTACTGTGCATACCCGGCCGGTACTTCTTACACGGCCATTCTTGCCCTCAATGACTCCCCGATCATTTACGACGACCTTGAGAACATCTCGCACCTGCGCGTGGGCACCATGCCCAATTCCATATGGCTCAACGATTTTGCGGCATTCATGCAGCAGCGTGGAGCAGCCATGCCCACCATGATAGAATACCCTGGCCGGCAAGAACTGCGGGCAGCCATGCGCAGAGGTCAGGTTGATGCCATATTGGAAACAGTACTGTCACTTGAGGGCAACGAAAAAATTCTGGCAAAGTGTAACCTCACAAAATATTACTACATTTCCATGCCTAAGAACAGGCAGCTCATGCAGGAGCTTGAGCAGGCCATGGTACAGCTCCAGATGGAGCAGCCCGATTTGGAATATAGGCTGGGGCGCCAGTACCTGCCACGCATGTTCCAAACGCCGCTCACACGAGCAGAGCTGACCTACATAGCCCAAAGGCCCCCCTTACGCGTGGGCTACAATCCAAACCGCAAGCCCTACTCTTGGCAAGACCCCGCAACAGGCAGTGCCAAGGGCATTTTACCCGATATTTTGCGCGATGCCGCCAATCGCAGCGGCTTGCAATTTGCCTTTGAACCTCTGCCTGCTACTGCCCCGACATTTACGGAAGTCTTCGCAAAGACTGGTCTGGATTTGATTCTGGGTTCCTTTCCCTCCACAGCCCTGCAAACATGCGCAAGTTACCGCCTCACAGCACCGCTCGTCCGCGCCAATCTGAACCTTTACGCCAAGCCAGATGCCAAGCTGACCCAATCATCAACCTTTGTGCTGGCGGTTCCGTCAACGCTGCACAAAAGCTCCATTTATGGTGAGCGGGTTTTTCCGCAGGCAAAAATACGCCTTTTTTCCACTGAAGAGGCCTGCCTGGCTGCAACAGGACGGCGCGAGGCCGACGCAGTGCTTGGCAGCTCCATGGTTGTCAACAACCTCACCAATTCTCCGCGTTTCAGCGAATTTAACCCGGTTACAAGTTATACTGATATTGAAGAAATTCGCCTTGCCATTCGTCAAGACCTGCCAGAAGTGCTTCAGGGCATTCTGAATAACCAGCTGCTGACCATTGACGAGAAAAGCAGAACCCAAATCATCTCAAGCAATATTGCGGCAGCAACCACACCGCCAACACTGGGAGACCTTGCTTACGAGCACCGGTCGCTGCTCATTGTCGTGGCTGAACTGCTGGTTTTTTTGTCGGCCTTGGTGGCGTATGCCCTGTACCTGCGCCGCAAAAGCCTTTTTAAACAGATTGCCAGCGACCAGCGCCTTGCCCACATTACCGACAATATCAACGGCGGCGTAATCAGCATTTCCTCCCAACCGCCCTTGAGCATTCTGGATGCCAACAACGGCTTTTGGCAGTTACTGGGCTATGATGCCGACAAGCCCCAGACAACAGACTTTATTGAGCTGCTACACGCCGAAGATGCCCCAAAACTGCTGGACGAGATCGCCGAAAACCACGATGGCCCCAGAACCACAACGCTAGAACTGCGTTTGCGCCACAAAAGCGGCATTTGGCTGCCCCTGCTGCTGCGCGGCACGTTTTCTGACAACCGGGACAACAACGATTCCATAGACTGTGTTGTGGTAGATATTACCGAGCAAAAGCGCATGCAGGAGGAGCTGGAGCAGGAAAAAGAACGCTACCGCATCTTGCTTGAACAGTCGCAAGACATCTTTTTTGATGTGGATACGGAAAAACGCCAGTTCCGTTGCTCGCCCAATTTTCTGCTCAAGTTTGGCCGGGAGGCTACGCCCCTTTTCAACGAAAATGGCCGCCCAAGCAACCGGCAAATCGTCCATCCCGAAGACCTGCCCGCACTCAATGAGCTTAGGCGGCGCATACGCAGCGGCAAGCCCACCGCCTTTGCCGTCATGCGCATTCCTACTGCTGAGGGGCGCTACATCTGGTGCCGCGTGCAGGCAACACGCATCAGCAAGCCCGATACCCCCCTGAGGCTTGTGGGCAAAATTGTGGATATTGACGAAGAAGTACGCAGACGCGCAGAACTTGAGCGCCGCACGCAGCGCGACAGCCTCACAGACCTGCTCAACAAGACGGCCTTTCGCGAAAAAATCTGCGCCGCCATGCCCGTCAAGCCCCAGCACGGTAAAACAGACGCCCTGCTGTTTCTTGATTTGGATAATTTCAAGCTTATCAACGACACATTTGGCCATGTCAAAGGCGACGCGGCCCTGCTGGCTGCCAGCGAGGCACTTAAGCGCGTATTCCGCAATGCCGATGCCGTGGGTCGCTTTGGCGGCGACGAGTTTTGCGTATTTGTGCGGGACATAACGCGCGAGGCGCTGGAAGAAAGAGCCGCAGCCCTGCTTTCCGAACTGCACACCTTTGTGGAGCAGGACGACCAGCGCGTTGAAATCACCACAAGTATTGGCATTTACCTGTTTGACGGCACGGAATCATCGTATGATGTGGCCCTGCACCGCGCAGATAACGCACAGTATCAGGCCAAACAGGCAGGCAAAAACTGCTACCGTTTTTATGACGAAATTCCCGCCCCATGGCTGGGCGAAATGGATGCGCCCCATTACGTCAACGAGGATACCCTGCGCTAGAAGGCCGAATGAGCGCCGCCCCCTCTGACAATTTGCCAGAGCATTCATCATAGGCACT
>CAYPRZ010000016.1:0-25027 GCA_964413315.1 uncultured Desulfovibrio sp.
TATGTCTTTCTGCAAAACTGGCGCGCCACACTTATTCCCTGCATTGCCGTGCCCGTGTCCATCATTGGTACGTTTGCGGGTCTGTTTGCCTTTGGCTACACCATCAACACGCTTACGCTGTTTGCTCTGGTGCTCGCCATCGGTATTGTGGTGGACGACGCCATCGTTGTGCTCGAAAACGTAGAACGTATCATGAGCTCGGAGCATCTGCCGCCCAAGGAGGCGACAGCCAAGGCCATGAACGAAGTTACGGCCCCGGTTATCGCCATTGTGCTGGTGCTGTGCGCCGTGTTTATTCCTGTTTCGTTTATGGGCGGCCTTGCGGGGCAGATGTACAAGCAGTTTGCCATCACCATTTCGGTGTCGGTGGTGCTTTCGGGTGTTGTGGCACTTACACTCACCCCGGCCCTCTGCGCCCTGCTGCTCAAACCGCACGAGCACGACAAGCAGCCTGCCAAGGCCTTTGTGTGGTTCAACTATGTGTTTGGGCGCATAACCCGCAAGTATGTGAACGCCGTGCGCTTTATCAAGGCCTCCAGTTTACGGGCTCTGGCGCTCTGCGTGCTTATGATTCTGTGCATTGTGGGGTTGTTCCGTGTGGTGCCCGGCGGTCTTGTGCCGGATGAAGATCAGGGCTACCTGCTGGGCCTGACCATTCTGGACGACGGCGCGGCCCAGCCCCGCACCAGAGCGGTAAACAAGGTGCTTAACGATTTCCTGCTCAATAACCCTGCGGTGCTGAGCGTGGGTACGATCTCTGGCCTAGACATTACTTCCAATGCTGCCAAGAGTAACTACGGAACATTCTTTGCTCTGTTCAAACCATGGGCCGAACGCAAGGATCCCAAGGATTCGGCCAGTGCTATCGTAAACTCTGTTGGCGCGGTTACTGTTATGCAGCCCGAAGCTGTTGTTCTGGGCTTTTCGCCGCCGCCCATCAGCGGCATGAGCACCACGGGCGGCTTTGAAGGCTATGTGCAAATGCGCGGCAGCGGCAGCCTTAGGGATATGGAAGACGCCGCCAACAAACTGGTGGTAGAGGTTACCTCCAAGAATGCTGACGGTTCTTTGAAGTACCCGGCGGTAGGCATGGTGCGCAACCTGTTCTCTACCGGCTCGCCACAGCTCTATGCCAACCTTGACCGCGAACGCTGCAAGGATATGGGCATCGCCATTGCCGATGTGTATTCGGCCATGAGCGCCACCTTTGGTAGCACATACGTAAACGACTTCAATATGATGGGTCGTACTTTCCAAGTGCGCTTGCAGGCAGATATGGAAAACCGCATCCTGCCTGAAAGCCTCAACGACATCTATGTAGCCAACAAGAGCGGCGACATGGTGCCGCTGACAGCGGTGATGACTCTTGAACGCCGTACCGCCCCGCAGGTGGTGGAACGGTACAACGTGTTCCCTGCGGCCCACATCATGGGTTCGCCTGCTCCCGGTTATTCTTCGGGTCAGGCTCTGGACCAAATGGAAAAAGCTGCCTCGGTGGTGCTTTCTTCAGACTACCAGCTTGGCTGGGTGGGCTCAGCCCTTCAGGAAAAAATGGCAAGCTCAGATACCACAATCATTTTTGTGCTGGCGCTGGTCATGGTCTTCCTTATTCTTGCCGCGCAGTACGAATCGTGGTCGTTGCCGCTCTCGGTGCTCACGGCTGTGCCCTTCGGCGTGTTTGGTGCCTTGGTGGCAACATGGGGCCGTGGGCTTTCTAACGACATCTATTTTCAGGTGGCGCTGGTTACTCTGGTTGGTCTGGCGGCCAAAAACGCCATTCTTATTGTGGAGTTTGCCGTAGAGGCTTGGCGCGCCGGGCGCAGCCTTGATGCGGCGGCCATTCATGCTTCCAAACTGCGTTTCCGGCCCATCGTGATGACCTCGCTGGCCTTTATTCTGGGCTGCGTGCCATTGGCCATCAGCTCTGGTGCGGGCGCCAACAGCCGCCACGCCATCGGTACGGCGGTTATTGGCGGCATGCTGGCTGCAACGTGCATAGCCACGCTGTTTGTGCCGTTCTTCTTTAAGGCCATCATGCAACTCTCACTGAAAATCCAGGGTAAAACCGACCCCAACGCGGGCAGGGATCGCCTTGCGGAAGACCAGGAGGACGACGTATGACCGCTTTCGGCAAGACAGCAGGCATGATGTTTAAAGCTCCGGCTTTTGTGCTGACGCTGACGGTATTGCTTTCCGCTTGTTCCCTTGCGCCGCATTATGACAGGCCAGAACAGGAAATGCCCAAGCAGTGGCGTTCTGTTGATATGGGCTCTGCGCCTTTGCACACCGATTGGTGGAACAGGTTCAACGACCCCGTTCTGTCTGAAATGGTAGAAGAGGCCCTGAAAAACAATCAGGATCTGGCCGAATCCATGGCCAAGATCGAATCTGCCGCTGCTCAGGTTGGCGTGGGCACTGCTGCCCTTGCGCCCGCTGTGTCAGGCACGGGTTCGGCCATGGCTCAGGGCGCTTCGGAAAAAAGCGCCAATACAGTGCCTTTTGACCAGAGCAAGCTTTCCCGCTCTAACACCGCCTATCAGGGGGCGCTGAGCGCCTCGTGGGAGCTGGATTTTTGGGGCAAGGTGCGCAATCAGTACACCATGCTGAGCGACGTGCTCATGAGTACGGTGATCGGTCACGAGGCCCTGCGGCTTTCAGTGGCAGGGCAGACTGCCCAAGGCTACTTTGCCCTGCTGGCGCAGGACATGCAGCTTGAAACTGCCCGGCGCACCCTTGTGTCGCGCGAGGAATCGTTCCGTATTTACACCGCCCGTTACAAGCAGGGCGATATAACCGAACTTGACTGGCAGCGTGCCCGTGCCGAGGTGGAAACCGCCCGCGCTCAGGTGCACACCAGCACCGTGGCTGTGGACAAGGCCGAGGCCGGTTTGGCCGTGCTGCTTGGCCGTTCGCCCCGTGACATAATGGATCGTGCCATGAAGCGCGGCAGCGCAATCAACCTGTTGCCCGCTCCTCCTGTGCTGCCCGCCGGTCTGCCTTCAGACCTGCTGGAGCGTCGGCCCGACATCCGTGCAGCCGAGTTCACCATCATGGCCTACAACGCCAATATTGGCGTGGCCCGCGCCCAGTTCTTCCCCTCCATTTCCCTTACGGGCATGTTGGGAACGCTGAGCGCCTCGGTGGGCAACCTGTTTACCGGCCCCGCAGGCATGTGGAACTACGGCGTGACCGGTTCGGTTCCGCTGCTGGATTTTGGCCGCAACTGGTATAACCTCAAAGACGCCGAAGCCCAGAAAAAAGCCGCCATTGCCGTATACCGCAAAACCGTGCAGACGGCCTTTGAGGATATTCGCACGTCGCTTACCTCGCAGCGTGAGGCTGACCACATCGTGCGCAGCATGCAGGTGCAGGTTGAGAGCCTGCGGCGTGCAGTGCAGCTTGCCAGCCTGCAATACACTAACGGCTACACCGATTACCTGACAGTCCTTGACGCTGAACGGCAGCTTTTTGCAGCAGAGCTGCAACTGGCCACCTCCCTGCGCGACAGGCTTAACAGTGTTGTGAGCGTGTGCATGGCCCTTGGCGGCGGCTGGCAGGATGCTGGTACGAGCCCCAGCTTCCCCATTGTGAATACAGAAAAATTGCTGGAGGAGCAGACCAGCGTCAAAAAGACTGCTCCTGTGGGCAAGGCTCAGTAACAGTTTCTTGGGCGGTAGCATAGCCGCACGTGTGATACATCAACGGGGAAGGCGTTACGGCGCTTTCCCCGTTTGCGTTTTACGGGTTATATTTAGCGCCCGAACAGGAAAATCGGTTTGTGTGTAAAAACTACAGACTTTACAGAGGTGCCCTGCCTGTCGTAAAGGGAAATCATGGACAGAAGAATGCCATGGCTCTTCCTTGTACTTTTTGTTGCGCAGCAAATGTGTGCGCCTCTAGAGTTATGCGCTCAGGAAAACGCCTCTGGTCCGGCCACAAGTGCCGTATCTGGTCACACTGGTGCGGCCACAAAGCCCGACGATACTGCGGGCAGTGCCAAGGTCAGCAAACAGCGTGCAGCCGGTGATGCTTCTGCAAAAGCCAAAAAGACCAAGGGCAAGAGCAAGGACACAAAGGGGGCGAGTATTCATGCGCCAACCTGGGCCTTTGGCAACAGCGCACACAGCCGCGAGGCGTGGCGCGGAGGAGCCAGCACCAGCGATCTGCAAAAGCGCGCTGTTGGTGAAGAAGCCGCCAAGGACAATTCCGTCAACACGGCCTCTGGCATCAATTCGGCCCTGAATTCAGCCGATGCCAAAACGGCACGCAAAAATGGACTGGCCGTGAGCGTTGGGCAGGACGATTCGGAGTGGCGCAAAAAAAGCCAGATGGAGCCGGAAACAGCTGACGAAAATGTTCCCATGCAGAGTCGCCATGTAGTGCGCGCCTATGCCGATGTGGATGCGGGGGACGACCTAAACATCCGCGTGGGGCCGGAGCTGATTCTTAAGGACGAGCAGCGGGAACGCACCTCGGCCAACAAGCAGCCGGAATCAGCCTTGGGCATGGGCATGCAGTTCAAGCTGGGGTTCTAGCCCTGTCAGATCTGCGGGCAGCACCAATTTGCGTGGGCAATAAGGCAGGTAGTTGCGTGCTGGCGGCAAAAAGTTATTGCACTTCCTGCGCCAGAATAAGATCCACCTCATCAACGCTGAGGCCTGCGTTCTTGGCAATCTGACGGCTGCTCAAGCCTTTGCGACGCCCGTTCAAAATAAGCTCTCGCAAAAATTGGGGGGATCGGCTGATGCCCTCTGCCTGTTCAAGCAAGCGCCGCAGTTCGTGTGTGCGTTCTTCCAGCTTTTCGTCCAGATTGCGCAATTCTGCCTGCCGCTGCGCAAACGTAGCCACGATTTCTTTTTCGAGCCGGGCGTTCATTTCTATACGGGCGAGCAGACTTTCTTGATTGCCTTGCAGGGCATTGAGCAGGGCTTCTGAACGTCGCAAGCGCATATAAAAGACAAATACACCGCCAAGAATGGCAAGCTCGAACAGCGAAAAAAGCGCAATCAGCGCAAACAGCAGAGTGTCATTCATACTTTTATATTCAACAGGTTACCCACCAAGGGCGGCGCCAGCTCTCCGGTTGTTTCGGGTTCTGGCTTGGGTGGGGGTCTTCGTCTTCTGCGGCTGCCAAACTGGGGCGACCCGCGGTTTTCTGCATCAGGCGTAAGGGCGGCTTGGTGGCTAGGGTCAGTCTTTGCCACCTGTTGCTGCTCTTGCTTGGCCATGGCCGCAGCCAGCACGCGCGACATGGCAACCGAAGCCTGTGGGGCAACGGCGGCGGCATTGCTCACGTTGGCGGCCAGATTTGTCTGGGCATACAGCACGGCCATTGTGGCGTCAACGCTCATGGCGGCCTCCTGTACCGGCTACTTTGTTGCCGGGGCTGCCAGGGCGTGCCCGCTCCCAGTCAGGGCAGGGCGTGTGGGCACAGCCTATTCGTTCAGATAACTTTCAAACAAAATATCTTCAATGCGCCCCTGCGTAAGATAGTCGTTAAGCACGCCGCCAAGGTCTTTTTTGATAGTGGCTGCGTTGGCAGGATTAAGCAAAAATTCATCCGGCTTGCTGCTCAGGTAATAGTACAGGGCATCGCGCAGGGGAATAAGTTTTTGGTCAATTTCCATGCCCACTCTGGGGCTTTGGCTGACCGTAGAAAATTTGCAGATGAGAAAGCGCGCCCCTTTTGCCGTTTGCCGGGGAATGACAAAGGGCGCCAGTTCCTTGACACTGTCTGGCTTGGCCGTAGGTGTTTTGGGCGTGGGAACCACAATCACCTCTGGCTTGATGGGTTCTGGCGGGGGCGGTGGAGGTGTGCGCAGCACAAACCACCATACGGCCGCAGCCGCTACCAGCACCACAACCAGCGCCGCTGCCGCCGCAATGATGATCAGTTTTTTCTTTTTATTGGGCGGCGGGGTATCTGCGGTTGCTTTTAGTGGGGCGTCTTCTTTTTTGGCTGGCGGGGGCGGATCCTGCTCTTTGAGAAAAGGCGCATCGTCTAGATCAAGCTCAACTTTACGCAGGCTTGTGTCAGGGCTTACTGCAACCTGCAGTTCGTCCTTGGCGGGGGCTTCTTTAAGATCCTGTTTTTCAGCCACGCGTCACTCCTGACAGCCACGCCCAATGCATAAAGTAAGGCCGTAAGGCCATTGCCGGCATATGCTGTAACCGCTGACAGCAGCGGCCCTTGTGCAGCGCCATGCCTGCAAAAAAGCCCGCCCCAACCAGGTTGCGCTGTGTGGCGCTAACCCCGGCCAGGAGCGGGCCGTCTAAGCCAGGGAATTTGCAGCAAAGCCTAAGGAAAAATTTTGTCGATCTTCTGCTTCATGGTGTCAGCAGTGAACGGCTTGACAATGTAGTTAGAAACCTTGGCCTGCACCGCTTCAATGATATTTTCCTGCTGGGCCTCGGCTGTGACCATGAGGAAGGGAATGTTGGCAAACTGCTCGCTGGCGCGAACCTTGCGCAGCAATTCAATGCCGGTCATCTGGGGCATGTTCCAGTCAGAAACAATAAAGTCGATTTTTTCGCGATTCAGTACGTCCCATGCCGATGTGCCGTCGTCGGCCTCAACCACGTTCTGAAAGCCAAGCTGGCGCAGGATGTTGCGCACGATACGACGCATGGTGGAGAAATCGTCAACCACAAGAACACGCATATTCGGATTGTAAGGCATGTGAAAGTCTCCTTGAAGCGCCGTCTGTATCGGTTTGCAACAGACGTTGCAGCCGTGCGCTACTGTCTGTTGTAAGCTTATATTTCGGAACCTTCGCCATAGAGGTTATGAAACTCTTTACGAAGGCGGGTCAGGGCCTGTGAATGCAATTGCGAGACGCGTCCTTCTGTAATTCCCATTACTTCAGCCGTTTCGCGCATATTAAGCTCGTCAGTGTAATACAGGGACAGTACCAATTTTTCCCTTGGCGTCAAGCGGTCGATCAGCGGGGCCACACGTTCCACAAGCTCTTGCAGGGCCGTGTTGCGGAAGGGCTCGCCACCGCCCTCAGGGCCCTCGCCAGAGAGCGTGTCCTGAATGGCGTCCAATGAAATCCAGAGCTGGTTTTGCAGAGCTTCAAGGCCTTGGCGCACATCGCGCATATCGAGGCCCGTGAGCTTTTGCAGTTCGTCTTCTGTGGCTTGTCTGCCGTGCTCGTGTTCGACCTTGCGCATGGCTTCATCGAGTACACGAACCCGCTGACGCAGCGAACGCGGAAACCAGTCAAGACGGCGCAATTCATCGAGCATGGCACCCTTGATACGGCTTTCGGCATAGGTTTCAAACCGTATGCCCAGCTGCGGCCTGAACTTGCCAAGGGCTTCCATGAGCCCAAGCGTGCCAGAGCTGATCAGCTCGCCAAGCTCGACGCTGCGCGGCAGCTTGGCTTTGAGCCGTAGGGCAAGAAAGCGGATCTTGGGCGCATAGTGCCGCACCACAGATTCCTGCTCTGCCGGTGAAAAGCTCTGCCAAGGGGTTGCCCCGGTTTCGAGCGCTTCCCAGGGGCAGGGAGCTTGCGCTTGCGCTGTGCCGGTCTTCATAATGGTTTCCTTCGGATCTGCCTCTTCTACCCCGTGGCATTAATATGCCTGTTATGCTGCGCCCCACCTGCCCGCCAAGGCCGGAAGCACCGCGTTTGCAACACGTTGAGGTTTGTGTTCGTTGTTATTGCCGGGGCAGCCGCGCTGCCTATCCACTTAGCGGAAAAGCAGTTTTTTCCAGAAAAATTTGATGTTGCCGTCCAGATTTTCGGGGGCTTCCCAAGCGCTGATGTTTTTGGCAAGCGACATGGTGGCCTTGGCAGCCGGGCTTTGGGGTTCGCTTATGCAGTAGGGCAACTGCTGCACTACAGCCTTGCGCACGCCCGTATCACGCGGAATAACGCCCACAAGTTCCAGTGAAACGCCGCTCAAAAAGTGGTCGCAGGCCTGATGCAGCCGCACAAACATTTCCTTGGCGGTCTTAAGGTCTGGGGCCATGTTTACGCACACCTTAAAGCGCTCAACACCGTGGTTGTTTTTGAGCACCTTAATAAGGGCATACGCATCGGTAAGCGAGGTAGGCTCAGGGGTGAGCACCACCAGCCTTTCTTGAGCGGCCATGTTGAAATACAGCACGTTGTCGCTAATGCCCGCACCCGTATCCACAATCAGGTAGTCCAGCCCGTCTTCCATTTCGTCAACAGCTTCAAGCAGCTCCAGCTTCTGCCCCGTGGAAAGGGTGAGCATTTCGCTCATGCCAGACGAGGCGGGCAGTATGGAAAAGCCGTAGGGTGTAGGAAAAAGAATGTCGGTTATGGTGGCGCCTTCGTGAAACAGGTGGAAAATATTTTTTTGTGGAGTAAGCCCAAGCACCACGTCCACATTGGCTAGGCCAAGGTCGGCGTCAATAAGCACTACCTGCTTGCCCAGCTGTGCAAGGCAGATGGCAAGATTGACCGAAATGTTGGTCTTGCCTACGCCGCCCTTGCCTGAAGTGACGGAAAATACCAGAGGGAAAGTGCCGCTCATCTGTCTGCTCCACATGTTAAGGCCAATCCGCGCTAGGCGGCCTGACCAGGAAGTTGCCTTTTGAAAATGAGACGCCAGACCAGCGGCTCTGTGGCCGGGGCAAGGCTTTCCTTGAGTTCCGCACCGAAAGAAAGGGCAGAAACCGGCAGGCCTGCCTGACAGGCCACATTAACAATATTGCCAAAGCTCACGGCTTCGTCCAGCTTGGTCCAGACAATGGAACCCGGCCCGGTTGTTTTGTAGCGCTGCAAAAATGCCTGTGTTTGCAGCGCGTCAAAAAAGGGAGAAAGAGTCAGATGCGTTGCCGCTTCAACCGTGTCGAGGCCCATATCGGCCTTCCAGCTAGCAAGGCTGCCGTTGCGGTCAAGGCCGGGCACATCAATAAATACGGCGCTGGCCTCGCGCGTGGCGGCAAGGGCATGCTCCATGGATGCCTTGTCGGGCGCTTCCATATACGAAAAATTGGAAAGCTCGGCCCAGTGGCGCAAAATCAGCCTGCCGTTGCCGCGCAGGCAGTCGGCGTTGATAAAGGCAATGCGCGCTTCCGGGGCGTTTCTGCGCAGGTGCAGGGCAAAGCGCAGGGCCGTGGTGGTTTTGCCCAGACCAAAGGGCCCGGCCATCAGGTGTATGCGCTGCCGCCAGTGCTCTGTGCCCCATGTTTTGACAGGCACCATGTCGCACAGGCATTCAAGCACCGATGCGCCCGGTTCTGCCAGCAGCCGTTTGTAAAGATCCACAGCTACAGAATCCGAAACGCCCTCGCGTTGCAAATATTCAAGGGCCACGCGCTGACGGGGGGTGAGGCGCTCTAGCTGGATGGCTGGCTTCATCAGTGCAAAAATCTGATCTTTAAGCTGCATCCAGTCGCGGTGCCATTCGCCCCAACCTGCGGGCGCGCCAGCTCCGCTGGCAGAATCAGTCTTGGGTCGTTCTAGCCCGGCAGTTATTTCGTGGCAGACCACACCGTTTTTGCGGTAGGTGCGGTTGCCCAGGATAACGGCGTCAGGCCCCATCTCGACCTTGATTCTGGCCAGTATTTCCTGCGATGTGGCCCCTGTGAACGTCTTTACCTGCATGGCCCATTCCTTTGCCTGACGGTTCTATATCGCCAAACGGCTTATGTGTGCCGTTTGTTTGACGACATCAGGGTTAATGCAAATTTGGGGCCAAATGTAAGGTACTCTTTTTCCTCAAGGGGCAAATTGCCGCAGGGGGTTTTTCCCCATTTCCATAATACCCGCTACTAGGCCAAAATGCAATTTTGTGCGGGCACAGCCCATAAAAAACGGCGCTGCAAGCCAGTAGCCGCAGCGCCGTGCACAAATGCGCGGGTACTATTAATCGGCGTCTACAGTGCCCACCGACTGCAAGCGAATATCGGGGGGAATTTCTGCCTGCGAAATAACCGGAACAGTGGGCAGAAAGCGCGTGATGATCTGGGCCAGATGCGGGCGGATAAGCGGGGTAACCAGCAGCACTGGCTGGGCCTCGGCATTAACCGCATTGTCGGCGGCATTGCTGATATTGTTGACCAGCCGCTGCGCCACAGCCGGATTCATGGAAAGGAAGGTAACGCCGTTGTCGGCATGGCGAACGCCTTCCTGCACCAGTCTTTCGGCATTGGGGGCAAGGGTAAGCACCGAAAGCGTGCCCTGACTGTCCAGATAGGGCCGCACAATGGCCCGCGAAAGTTTTTCGCGCACATATTCGCCCAGCGTTTCGGGATTTTTGACACCCCCGCCAAAGTCGCCCAGCGTTTCAACAATGGTCAGCATGTCGCGCACGCTGACGTTTTCGCGCACCAAGAGCTGCAATACCTTTTGCACCACGCCAAGGGGCAGAACATTGGGGACCAGATCTTCCACTGCCTTGGGCGAATGTTTGGCCACGGTATCCAGCAGACCCTGCACCGCCTGACGGTCAAGAAAGTCACCCAGATGGCGTTTGAACACTTCTGTCAAATGTGTGGCAATAACCGTGGCCGGATCAACCACTGTATAGCCCGCCAGCATGGCTTCTTCGCGCTGGCTGTCGGGAATCCACAGCGCGGGCAGGTTAAAGGCCGGTTCGCGCGTTTCAATGCCGCTGATCTTGGTGGTCACGTTGCCGGGGTCCATGGCCAGAAAGTGGTCAACCAGAATCTCTGCCGAGGCCACTTGATTGCCCTTGATGAGCAGGGAATACTGGCCGGGCTTGAGTTGCAGGTTGTCGCGCAGGTGCAGCGAGGGAATGACCACGCCCATATCCAGCGCAAACTGTCGGCGAATGGAGCGAATACGGGCCAGCAGGTTGCCGCTCTGTTCCTCATCCACCAGCGGTATGAGGCCATAGCCCACTTCAAGCTCAAGCGTATCGAGAGGCAGCAGAGCCTGAACTTCTTCTGGCGTGTCAGCCGTGCCCGATCCGCTGTTTTTCTTGCGTTTTTCTTCGGCCTTGGCCTTGTTGGCGGCCTCGGCGTCCTTGTTTTCGGTAAGGCGGCTCACGGTAAAGATCAGGGCGGATATGATCAGGAAGGGAATGGTCGGCAGGCCGGGCACAAGGGCAAACAGCAGCAGCACGGCAGAGACCATCTTGAGTGCCTTGCTGTTAAAAGTAAGCTGGGCCAGAAATTCCTCGCCCATCTTGGCTTCGGATGCCGCGCGCGAAACAAGCAGGCCCGTGCCGGTAGAAACGATGATGGAAGGAATGGTGGAAACCAGACCGTCACCAATGGTCAGCAGCGAGTAGGTGGTGAGGGCCGTGTTCCAGTCCATGTCTTTTTGGGCCATGCCAATGATGATACCGCCGATCAGGTTCACCAAGGTGATGAACATGCCCGCGTTTACGTCGCCCGAAACAAATTTGCACGCACCGTCCATGGCACCGTAAAAGTCTGCTTCTTTGCGCAGACCGGCGCGGCGGTCGTTGGCCTGTTCTTCGTCAATGATGCCCGCGTTAAGGTCGGCTTCAATAGCCATCTGTTTGCCGGGCATGGCATCAAGGGTAAAACGGGCGGCCACTTCTGCGATACGCGAAGTACCAGAGGTGATAACAACCTTGTTGAGGATGAACAGGATCATAAAGATAACCCCGCCCACCACATAACTGCCGCCCACCACAAACTGGCCAAACGCGCGAATAACCTCGCCCGCTGCGTTTGCGCCCATATTGCCGTTAAGCAGAATAAGACGGGTGGAGGCCACGTTGAGCGCCAGCCGCAGCAGGGTTGTGACCAGCAGCAGCGAGGGAAATATGGTAAATTCCAGCGGGCTCGTCATAAACATGGTGGTTATGAGTACCAGCAGCGAGATGGAAATGCTCACGCAGAGCAAAATATCGAGAAAAAACGTGGGCAGCGGAACCAGCATGACGAACAGGATAGTCACCACGCCGGCAGCAAGGAACAGCTCGCCGTTTTTGGAAAACCGGCTGTAATCAAGTTTAGGAAGTACTGCGGCAGCCATTTTTATGACACCTCTCTGCGTTGGTTCCCGTATGCGGGTTTATCCCTTAAAAAGTAAGCCAAAGTGACAAATAGCTTTGTCTTTTCTAGGGCTTGCCCGCCTTGGGCTTGAGCTTCCAAATACTGGCCAGAACGGAGGACACAGCCTTGTAAAGCTCCTCTGGAATCATGTCGCCCACTTCTGTGGACTTATACAAAGCTCGTGCCAGAGGCACGTTCTCTCGAATGGGAATGCGGTTTTCGCGGGCTATTTCCTTGATTTTTTCGGCCAGATGGTCAGCGCCCTTGGCCAGCACAATGGGCGCCGGAGCCTCGGAAGAATTATAGCTGATCGCCACGGCTATGTGGGTAGGGTTGGTAACCACCACGTCGGCCTTGGGCACATCGGCCAGCATGCGCTTGCTCATAACTTCCATCATTTTGCGGCGTTGCTGGCCCTTGACCACGGGGTCACCGTCGGCCTGTTTCTGTTCGTCCTTTACTTCAGACTTGGTCATCTTCATGCCCTCGTTGTAGGCAAAGCGCGTCTGCCACACGTCAAAAATGGCAATGGCCATGATGGGCAGCAGGGCGTAGCAGGCCAGACGAAAGGCCATGTGCAGCATGTAGGCGGCCACCCCCTCGGTGGTGGCATAGTACATGGGCAAAAAGTTGTGGTATTCCTTGTAGATGATCCAGCCGGGGATAAGGCCGAGAATAAGCGAAAAAAGCAGGCTCTTGATGGTGCGCAGGGCTGTCTGGGGCGAGGCCAGCATCTGCTTGAGGCCCTTGATGATATTGAAACGCTGAAACTTGGGGCGCAGCACCGCTGTTGTCCACAGTTTGCCAACTTGCAGCCGCTGGGCCAAAAAGGCCAGAAAGCCCAAGGTTAGCAGAATGGGCATGAGCATGCGGGCCACTTCAAGGGTAAGTTCTATGCTGAGGTTGTAGACGTTTTCAGGGTTGGGATCGAATTCCCACGAGTGGCTCAAAAAGTGCCGAAACAGGCGCTTGATGTTCTCGGCCATTGGGCCGATCCAAGCGTACAGAATTACAACGCCGCCCAGCAGGCTTACTGCCTTGCCGAGTTCTGGCGCTTTAGGAACGTTGCCTTCCGAGCGTTGTTTGTTAACGCGTTTGGGAGTCGCTTCTTCTGTTCTGCTTGGATCTTGCTGCGCACCGAACATGCTTTTACCCCGCTGCTTAGTTGGCGCAGTTAGCGCCTGAACCGGGGATAAGCAAAAAATATGCCCGTCAGGGAACTGGCGGGCGTATGGTGAGGCAAAAGCGGACAGGTAGCAGGGCGGCCAGGCGGCATGACGGCAGTGCTTAGGGCTTGAGGCCCAGCGCCGCCTCCAGCGCCTCTAGCCAAGCAAAGCCGTATTTTTTGTCCGGCTCAAGGTGGCAGCCCTCGCCCCATTCGTTCCAAGCGTTGATAAACAGCAACGGTTCGGGCAGCGGAGTGCGCTGTATTTCTTCAAGGGCTGCTTCCAGCACTCGTCGGAATGCGCCGGGGCTTGCGTTGAGAAAAGCCAGCGAGTTGTCGCGGTAGCGGGGCGTGTTGTCCCATGAGGGAAAAACCGCTGGGTAGCGCGTGTACCCTACGGGGGGGCGGCGCAGCATGGCGGCTGCCGTGGCTGGGTAGTCGCAGCATTTTTGCGGGCTGTTGGCAATGTGGGTGCGGTGGATGCAGCCCCAATTGGGGGCAAAGCTCACGGCGGCGTCAAAGCCGTATTCCTGCGGCTCTGTCCCCATGCTAAGGGCCTCAACGCTGGCAAGGTACAGGCCGGGCAGCCCGGCCTGCCGCGCCATGTCACGCCACATGTTTGCCCATTCTGCGCATTGGGGTATGTCCTCTGGCCGATAGACCAGCAGCAGGGGGCGGTTGTCTATCCGAATGCAGCGCTGGTGTTGCAGGTAGGGCAGCACTGCCTGCAAAAAACCGCGCATGGTATCCTGCGTGTATTCATTGGCCAGCAGCACCTGCTTGGATTGGCCGTACCACGCGCGCGTCCACGCCTCGTTGGCCCAGCACAGGCAAAAGGGCAGGGTAATGCTGGCATCGTCGCGTATACGCTGCAACGGGGTTTCAAGCAGGGTATGGTCGTTGAACCAGTAGAAATAGTAGCAAAAACCGTGGATGCCGTAGCGGGCGGCCATGGCGTGTTGGCGGCGCAAAAAAGCCCTGTCGCGCAGGTCATACCAACCGATAGAAGGGTGCGGTTCGTGGGGTTGGTAGTGGCCGGGAAACTGCGGCCTTGCGGCGCGCACATTGGTCCACTCGGTAAAATTCTTGCCCCACCACTGGTCGTTTTCTGGGATGGGGTGAAATTGTGGCAGGTAAAAGGCTATTGGCTTGACCGGCATTTTGCCCACGGCGTGCTCCTGCGGATTGCGGCATCAGGCCGTGCAGGGCAAAATTCCCGCTGGCCTGAGCCGGACTGCAACCGAAGGATACTATGATTTTTCCGGATTGACGTCATCCTGCCACCACCAGCGGGCGCGCTGGCACAGCAGGTCTATATCACCCGCTGCGGCAAGGTTGAGCATCTGGCGATACTGGCGCACAGCCTCGTAGCTGTATGGGTTGGCCTCAAACAGCCCCGCAAACATGCGTGCGTCTTCTGTAAGCATTTTGCGGGCCGCGTTTTGGCGGCGCACAAACGAGGGCGTTACAAAGGGCAGCAGATCGTCCTGCCCGGCCAGCAGGGCAAAGTAGGCCAAGCTGGTGATAAAGTTCATGTTCTGAATGCGGGCCATGGCCTTGTCGTGCTTTTCTGCTGTGGAGCCGAACACCCGGCAACCAAGCGCGGTAAAAAAGCCCGATGCCAGCTCCACATGTGGTTGCCCTGCGTGAGTGCCCGGCACAATGGCTACCGGCTGGTCAGCTTCTGGGTCGGGCTGGGGGCCAAACAGAGGGTGCGTGCCCACCACTGGCCCCGGCCATGCCGCTTCCATCTGCTGCAAGGGAATTTCCTTGACCGAGGTTATGTCGGCCAGCACCGCCGCAGGCGGCAGGTGCGGGCACACGGTGGCAATAACCTCTTTGAATACGGCGGCTGGCACACAGATGATGGCCAGATCGGCCCCCGCACAGGCGGGGGCCAGAATTTCGGGCGTCAGGGGTACGTCCACGCCTTCTACGTTGAGGCCCGCCTTGCGGGCGCGGCCCAGCAGCATGGCACCCATGCGGCCCGTAGAGCCGACAATAACGGTTTTTACGGGCGTATGCGGGCAAAAGCCGGTAAAGCCGTCAAATCCATCCTCCGCTGCGGATTCTCCGCCGCTCTGGGCAGCTGGGCTGCCCCCCCTGTTTTCATTGCCGTTCATGCCAGATGCTCCCAAATATTCCAGAATTGCGGAAACGACTTGCGCACAACCATGGGGTCGTCCAGCAGCTCGCGAATGTTGACTTCGGGCTGGCGCAAGCCCAGCAAGGCCAGTGACATGGCGATGCGGTGGTCGTTGTGGGCCGAAAGGGCGGTGCCCTCCGGCAAACGCGGGCAGTCAGGCTTGCCATTGCCCCGGCCAGCCAAGCCGTGGACAAGCATGCCGTCAGAGAGCTGGTCAATAACCACGCCCGCCTTGGCCAGTTCTTGTGCCGGGGCGTTGATGCGGTCTGATTCCTTAAAGCGCAGATGGGCCACATTGCTGACGCGGGTGGAGCCCTGCGCAAAGGCAGCCAGCACGGCAACGGTGGGCACGAGGTCGGGGCAGTCGCCCATGTCGAGCTCCACGCCGTGCAGGGCCGAGGGATACACGGTGACAGAATCGGGCGTTAGGCTGATGCGTGCGCCCATACGCTGCAATATGCCCAGCATGGCGCGGTCGCCCTGCAAGGAATCGGTGCGCAGACCCTCAACGCGCACAGGGCGTAGCCCCAGTGCGCCAGCGGCCAGCAGATAGGACGCGCCGGACCAGTCACCTTCTACCGTGTAGCTGCCAGCCTGATACTCGCCGGGGTGCACGGTCACACGCAGACAGCCGGGGTGGGCTGCCTTGAGCTCGCGCCACGCGCCGGGGGGCAACAGCTCCCACGCGGCATCGGTCTGGGGGCGGGTTTGCACCTCAAAGCGAATGCCGTAGTCGGTGAGGCATTGCAGGGTAAGGCCCACGTAAGGCCAAGAAACCGCTTTCTGTCCGCTGAGCACCACAGAAAGGGGCGCAGGCCCCATGGGAGCCGCCAGCAGCAGACCCGAAAAATACTGGCTTGAAATATCCATGCCCAGCGCCACTTCGCCCCCGCACAGGGCGGGGTTGAGGCCCTTGGCGTGCAGCACCAGCGGCGGGCAGTCGGGCTTGCCCTCAAAAGTAGCGGCGAGCCCAAGATTTTTCAGCGCGTCAGTGAGTTCGCCAATGGGGCGCTCGTGCATGCGCGGCGCACCGTGGATGCGAAACTCGCCCTCACCGGCGGCCAGCACTGCGGTAAGCAGCCTGCACGTTGTGCCGGATTCTTCCACATCGCACGAAAGAGGTGCCTGAGCAGTGCCGCCACGCGGCTTGCCGCCCATGCCCGTCACGCGCCACGCGCCAGAGGTCTGGGTGCTTTCGGGCAGGGTTTCCATACAGGCCCCCGCGCCGCATAAAATGGCCCGCGTGCGTTCAAGGTCACGGCTTTCAAGGGTATGCCGTACCGTAGACACACCCTGTGCCAAGGCTGCGCCAATGAGGTAGCGGTGCGAAACCGATTTAGAGGCGGGCGCGGTTACGCTCACCGTGGCCTGTTCTTCAGCCGCTGTAACGGCAATGGTGCTCTGGCTCATGAGGCAAGGTGCTCCGATGTTTCCGAATGGAGGTCAAGACGGTCCAGTTGCGGCCCTGTGGGGTAGCTGCCCAAAATGCGGAAGCTGGTGCAGACTTCGTGCAGCGTTTCTAGCAGGGGGGCGTAGCGCGGATCTTCAAGATCGCTTTCCACGTCGGCAAAGAAAACATATTTCCAGCGCTGGCCGCGCAGGGGGCGCGATTCCAGCTTGCGCATGTTGATGCCATTGACGGCCAGCAGGTCAAGCACGCTGGAGAGCGCACCGGCCTTGTCTGCCGTGGTGAACAGCAGCGAGGTTTTGTCTGCGCCGGTGTGGCCGGGCTGGGGGCCTCCTGTGCGGCTGCCCGAACGGGCATCGCCGGGGCCAATGATCACAAAGCGCGTCCAGTTGCCGGGCTCGTCCTCAATGCGGCGAGCCAACACGCCAATGCCCATGAGGTCGGCCAGTTTGCCGTGGCCTATTGCTGCGGCGTCTTCCTTGCCAGCAGCGTACTGGGCGGCAGCAGCGGTAGATTCCACCGGCACAAGGCCAGCGTTGGGCAAATGGGCGCGCAGCCACGCACCGCACTGGGCCAGCGGCTGGGGATGCGAATACACGGTGCGCACAGCGGCCAGCGAGGGTGCGTTGCTCAGCAGACAGTGCGAAATGCGCGAAAACAGCTCTGCCTGAATATGCACCTCGTACTTAAGGAACAGGTCAAAACTCACGCCCACGGTTCCCTGAAGGGAGTTTTCGAGCGGCACAACGCCCAGCTCACACTGGCCGGATGCCACTTCCTGAAACACTTGGGTGATGTCGCTGCACGGCCTGAACTGGGCAGCATGGCCGAGATATTCCACGCCCGCAAAATACGAGAACGTACCCTCCGGGCCGAGATAGGCCACATTTTGGGGCCGCTGCAACGAGCGCGAAGAAGAAAAAATTTCACGCCAGATGGCCCGCAGATGCTCGTCGGGCAGGGGGCCGGGGTTGCGGGCCACAAGACTGTCGAGCACTTCTTTTTCGCGCAGAGGCTTAAAAATGATGCCCGGCACATCGGCCTTGATGCGCCCCACCTCAAGGCTCAGGGCCGCCCGCTGGTTGAAGAGCGCCAGCAAATCCTGATCCACGGCGTCAATCTCGTGCCGTATGACGGCAAGGCGTGCGCCAGCCTCATCGGGAGAGGCCGACGGAGCCTGTGCCTCTGTCTGGTTTTTGGGCCAGTGGCTGTTGCTGTCGTCCATGCTATATCTCCCGGATGTCTTCGCTGATGCGCATGCCAAAATGGCGGCCCGCTTCATCCAGACGGCACAAAATGGTGTCGCCCGGTTTCAGCCCCACCACACTTACCGGCTCGCCGCCGGGGGTGGTCAGGCGGATGGTTTCGGCATTTTGCAAAAATACCGCGCCGGTTTTAACGCCTTCTTCTGTTTTGACCTGAGCTTCAATCAGCAGCATGGGGCGCACTTCAATCTTTACCCGGCCAAGGGTGGCAAGGCTGGTTTCGCCGTTGGCGTCCACGATCAGCACCTCTTGCCCGGCTTTGAATTCGCCAAGGTAGGTGGTTTTGTCGCCGGGCAGGCGCACATAGGCGTGCACGGCCCCCGCATTAACCCTAAAGGGGCGGGCGGCCACGTATTCGTTGCGTTCGGTTTCGGCGTGCACAAGAAAGGTAAAGGCGCTGGAATTGCCCACCAGCATGCCCTGACCCTTGCGCAGGATTGAGAGCGTATCGGCGCACACGCGGTGCCCAAGGCCCACTGATTCCACACGGGTGATCACGGCGGGCAGCAGTTCTTCGCGCCCTTGGGCCATCTTGCACTGGGCAACAATGGTTTTGAGGTCGGCCACCGCTTCTCTGGATACAATAATGCCCGCCACACCGCGTTCCAAAATTCCTGCGGCAAGGCGGGCCTCGTCCAGCGTAGCGGCTTCAGCCAGCACGCTGTCGCTCTGGGCCAGAAGGTTTTCTACCGGTATAACCTCCCAGCCGCGAGCCAGCACCACACGCTCGCCCTTATGCAAACGTTCGAGCACGGCCTCTTCGTCGGCCTTAACATTGAGCGCCATGGTGGCGACATCTTCCGCCGCCCACACAGGGCAGCGCGAAAGACCAGCCACCTGATCCACATGCTCGCGGGGCACAATAACGCCGTCAACGCCAGATTCCAGCGCCAGAGTAACATCGCCCTTGTCAAAGGGAACGCAGTTGAAATAGATGCGGGACATTGGGCTTATTCTCCTACGATTTCCATGGCCTGATCCACGGAAACGTTTTCGTGTACGATGGCGCGCAGGGCTTTGACCAAGGCAACGCGGTTGGGATGCTGGAACACGTTGCGGCCTACAGAAATGCCAGCGCCGCCAGCATCAAGCGAATCCTGAACCATCTGGAGAATCTGGCGGGTGGAATCCATGCGTTCGCCACCGGCAATAACCACGGGCACGCAGCAGGCGGCCACCACTTCAGAGAAGCTGTCCACATCGCCGGTGTAAGGAACTTTAACGATGTCCGCGCCCAGCTCCACACCCACGCGGGCACAGTGGGCCACCACGTCCTTGGCGTAACCATTGGTGATCTGCGGGCCGCGGGCGTACATCATGGCCAGCAGCGGAATGCCCCAGTTGTCGCACGATTCTGCAACGCGGCCCAAATCGGCCAGCATGAGGCGTTCGTTGGGGTCGCCCAGGTTGACGTGCACCGAAACACAGTCTGCGCCGTGCTTGATGGCTTCTTCAACCGTGCCCACCAGCGTTTTGGTGTTGCCGTGGGGCGAAAGAGCGGTGGAGGCTGAAAGATGGAGGATCAAGCCAATGTCACTGCCAGCGTTGCGGTGGCCACAGCGCACAAGACCCTTGTGCATGAGTACGGCGTCTGCGCCGCCTTCCGCCATGTCATTGACGGTGTCACGCATGTCCACCAGACCTTCAACAGCGCCAATGGTAACGCCGTGGTCCATGGGAACAATGATGGTGCGGCCATTGGTGCGGTTGATGATACGTTCGAGGCGGATTTTTTTACCAAGGTACATGGGTGCTCTCCTTCAGTCTGCTGCTTTGAGGTGACCCGCATGTGGCGGGGTTTGCCGCTTCTTGTCCGGCGACCCATACAAAAAAAGGGCCGCTGGCTTGTTGCCTGCGGCCCGTTGAACTTTCTAACTTTTTTGCGTCAGCAAAGCTCCCGACCACAGGCTCCGGTAAAATACGCAAAAAAATACCAGCTAAAGATGCCGGCGGCGTAGGAGGAGGTGTGGTTGGAAGAAATGCGCTGCATGGAAATATCCTTAAAATTTTCTGTTCAAAAGCTACGCGGCATCCAAAAGCCTGTCAACAGGAAAATGGATTGTTGCACAAACTTTATGGCTGGGCTCAGGCTGCGCCCTGTTCTGCGGGGTCTGAGGGGGCTTCCGCATCCTTTGCTCTGGGTCTGAGCTTGCGTGTTTCAAGCCGCTTGAGCACAAATTCGCCGGGGCGCATGCCTTCTGGCACAGCAGAAATGGGAAACTCGGCCCGCGCAAGGTTGCGGTGCCCGCCCGCCACGCCCACATCGTGAAAACAGGCGTCTGCCAGTCGACCAATGTCGCGCCCGCCATCGCCGCGAAAGATCACGATGACGGTTTTATCCACCACGCCGCTCACGGCAATCCACCGCAGACCGTGCACACGCGTAAAAAAGTCTGCCACGGCCACAAGCAGGTCGGCGCTGCTGACCTCGTTGAGCGAGGCAAAGGCCCCGCCGCCACGGCAGTCGGCCAGCGAACGGAAGGCGCGCGAAAACAGCGGCAGCCATTCGCGCAGATATTCGCTGCGCAGGATGCGCCGCAGCAGGCTGTTGTCAGCATGGCGCGAAAGCCATTGGTAGGCGCGAAAATCGTCCTCACCGCCAGAGCGTTCAAAGGCGGCGGTGTCGGTGCGTATGCCGTACAGCAGGGCAGTGGCCAGCCGCGGGCCGGGGCGCATGCGCATGGCCTTGAGGTAACGGGCCATCATGGTGCTGGTAGCGCCCATGCCGGGGCGAATATCGCGAAAAACCGCAGGCCCTGCAACGGAGCAGGCCGTGACGTTGGGCACGGCGCGGGGCAGGGGGTGGTGGTCTATGATGCAGTCAAAGTGCAAGCCCTGATAGGCCTTGCTGTGGTGCGGCTGCGAATCGACCATGGCGTAGCGGTTGTACTGCCCTGCGTTTTCGGGCTGCCATGCGATGACAGGAATGTTAAGGTAGCGGATCATGGCCAGATTGTCGGGTCTGGTTACTTCGTTGATGCGGGCAATATCAACGCTGTGCACCTTGTGAACCATAATGCGCTTGAGTGCCAGCGCCGATGCCAAGGCATCGGGGTCGGCATTGATGAGGATGCACCAGCGGTCATCCTTGCAAAGACCTGCCCGCCATTTTTGCAGCAGGGCGATGTGGTCTGTAGCGCCAGCCATGGTTCTCCTTGTGGCTCATCGGGCAGGGTGTGGTTGCAAAAGTGCAGCCAGTACCGGCAGTGAAGCCGTCAGCTTTTTCCAGTTGAATATCTCTGCCATGTGCACCGCAGTGTCGCAAAAACGGGGCATCAGGCTGGCCGCTGTCTGCATTTGCTGCGCGGAAAAGTCCGTAAGGGGCAGATGCCGGTCGCCATCGCCGGGCGCACTCCAGTGCACCAGACTTGCCTGTTCTGGAAGCTGCGAAAACAAAAGATTTTTTTGACCATACCCCAGTAGGTGGCCTACGTCCAGACACAGGCCAAGGCCGTGATCCTGCAAAAAACCTTGTCCAAGGCTGAAAATGTCGCTGTGAGCAATATTTTCAAGCAACAGTGGAACATGACAGTATTTTTGCCAGTGGTGCGCAAACCCTGCCAGCAGGCGGCGCTGCATATGTGGCGAGCCCGTGGGCGGGTGCAGCACTGCGCAACGCGGCGCAAGAAATGCTGCCTTCTCCAGTACCTGCTGGGCCATGGTTGCCGCTGTGCGGGCTGGGTGGGCCGATTGAGCGGCAGTGGATTTTTGCGGCCAAGGGAGGTCTACCGGCAGGTGGGCATGCCAGCGCAGGGGCAGGGCGGCAAGATCCGGCGGCAGGTCTTGCGGGCCGTAGTTCAGACAGGCGCGGGTTTCAAACAGGCACAAACCCACCTCGTCCACTTTGCCAGCCAAAAAGCGGGCGTTTTCGGCCACCCCTGCGGGTATTACAAAGGAGGGCGCGGCCAGCCGCCCCGCAATGGCTGCTGGTCGTTGAAATGGCTGGCTGTCAAAATCATGGGGCATGCAAAAATCCTTGCGTTGCTTGCGGCGCTGCCTGCCGCAAAATGCAAAAAGGGGGAGATTTTTGGTAAATCTCCCCCTTTTTTATTATGCAGTTATGTAAGGTTAGACCAGCTTTGTGCTGCTCCAGCCCAGTTTGCTGGCGGCGGCTTCTGTCTTGGGGCCGCCCAGCACGCAGGTTGCCCCTGTGCGGGCAACCTCGGCCAGCACATCGGCAAATTCGCGGAAGTGTTTTTCGGTGGTCGAAAGTACTTCCTCGCGCATGAGGGCGCGGACAGATTCGTTGTCGTCGGTGAGCCAGCGTGAAAGGGACTGCGCACCCTTGGCGTCGGGCAGCTGGTAGCTGTCTATGTCGCCAATGGCACCCACAATGGCTTGGGTGAGCTGGGCCTTGTCGGGGCTAAAGCCGCGCAGGTATTCGGCCATGCCGTCATAGGCGGCAAGGGTGTCTTCCACGTTGGGGTCGCGGTACGAGGCGCACACAAGGGTTCCGCCAAGACGGTCGAGATTGCAGAAGGCCCCGTAAGCGCCGCCGCGCACGCGCACGCGTTCCCACATGTAGCCCATGCGCAGGTAGCGCAAGATCACGCTGGCCGAGCCGTGGTACACATAGCCCTGATCATAGATGTTGGCGGCCTTGCCTACATAGTTGATCTGGGCCGGGGCAATAAAGGCCTCGCCGTGCGGCAGCTCAAGGGGGGCGCTGCCAAAGCCCGATTCAGAGCCAGCCCGCACGGGGGCAAGGGCACGCAGCAGTTGGCGGGCTTCTGCCTCAACTATGGTGAGCCCCTGAGCCTCGGCGGTGCAGTCAAAAATTGCGCCGGGCCGGGCTATGATGCGCGAGCGCAGTTCTTCAAGATCGTCAAGAATGGACTGTGGTTCAGCGTTTATGCGGTCGAGCAGACCGCGAACACTTTCAAGGTAGCTCAGGCCTGTGGTGCGTTCGGCCAGCGCACTTGCACCGTTGAAACGCGCCCGCAGACGCGAGCTTACAGCGGCATGACCGGCGGATTGCAAGCCGTGCTCCAGACGCGCCTTGGCTTCAAGCAGCATCTGCCCCAGCCTTTCGCGCAGCACGTCCGCATCCTTGATGGGTTCAAGCAGTATTTCGCGGGTCAGGGCAAAGAGGTCGGGCAGTTTGTCGTACACGGCCTTGCCCGCCACACTCAGGTAACCGATGGTTTTGCGGGTGCCGCGCACAAGGCCCAGCAAGGGATCGGCCCCAAGTCCGCCTGTTTTGGCGGCCATGATCTCGCCCAGCTCGGTGTAGTCGCGCTGCGCGGTGCCCGTATCGGTAAGCGAGCGGGCAAACAGCGGCAGCAGGGGCACAAGCCTGTCGGGCACGTTTGAGAGCGGCAGCAGCAGGGTTGTGTAGGCAATGCCTTGTGTGGGCAGCTCATGGGTGAGGAATGTCTCTGGCAGCTCTGTGAGAGAACGCGGAATGGTGGCGTTTTCACGCGGCAGATCCTCCAGCCCAAGGGCCGGAATGGTGGCCAGCGCTTCGGGGCTGTCGGGGGCTTCCTGCGCTTCCATAAGGCGGGCGGTTTCTTCAACCATACGCGCGCGTTCTTCGGCGTTGGCCGCCGCCTGCACTGCGTCCACGCGGGCTTTTTCCGCATCATCGCGCTTTTGGCCAAGTTTGGCGTCGGGCATTAAAATAACTGTGGCGCGGTGCTCGTTGTTGAGAAACCAGTCCTTGATGGCTTGCTCGAACACGGGTTCGCCAGCCTCAATGCGGGCCTTGAGAGCCTTGAGCGGTGCTTCCCATGCCAGCGCAGCCAGTGGATCGCCGTCATAAAGCCAAGTGGTGAGCGACTGTACCATGGCCGAAAGCCCACGGGGGAAGCGCCCCGAATTGTTTTCGCGGTAGGCGAATTCCACACTGTTGACGGCGGCTTCCACCGCAGAACGGGGAATGCCCTCTTCGGCCAGTTGTGCCAGAGTGTCAAAAATCAGCAGTTCGGCCTGCTGCACGTCACGCGGGGCCACGCCCTTGAGGCCGGTGGAGTAGTACATCTGGCGCAGGTCGGTTTCGAGCCCGCAGCCCGTGGTGTCTTCGCCCAGACCAGAGGCAATGAGCGCCTTGCGCAGGGGGGAGCCGGGCAGCCCTTCAAGGATATGTTCCAGCATTTCCATCAGCAGGGCCTGATGCACGTCGCCGCGCTCGCCCAGCAGCCAGTTGACCGTGAACAGAGCGCGTTTTTCACCCTTGGATGCCGCGTAGGCCACCTCAATCTGGCGCGGGGTTTCCACTCGCTGTTGCAGCGGTACGGCAGAATTGACCGGGCGGGCCGTGTAGCCCTCAAGGGCGGCGGCGGTCAGGCGCAAACGCTCGTCTTCCGGGTCATCGCCCCAAAAGAAAAAGCGGGCATTGCTGGGGT
This sequence comes from uncultured Desulfovibrio sp., assembly GCA_964413315.1. Lineage (GTDB taxonomy): Bacteria > Desulfobacterota > Desulfovibrionia > Desulfovibrionales > Desulfovibrionaceae > Desulfovibrio. Next base: position 24,300 of record CAYPRZ010000016.1, read on the forward strand.
GGTAGTAGTTGCTGTGAAAGTCGCAAAAGGCCTGATAGGTAAGGTCGGGTATATTCTGCGGGTTGCCGCCGGAATCAAGGCTGTACAGCGTGTCGGGAAACAGCGCCTGCTGGCTCTGTTCCGAAAGCACGGAATCGGGCGAGGAGTAGACGCCCTTCATCTCATTATAGACCACGCCCTTGTACGACCACGGGCCATCGGCGGTTTCGGCTTCCACGTGCCAGCCCTCTTGCCGAAAGATGTCTTCGGTGATGCGCGGGTGGAACACGGCGTCAATATATACATCTATAAGATTGTAAAAATCGCGCAGGTTGCAGCTTGCGATGGGGTAGCAGGTTTTGTCGGGAAAGGTAAAGGCGTTGAGAAAGGTGTTCAGCGAACCCTTGAGCAGCTCAACAAAGGGTTCCTTGACCGGGTACTTGTCTGACCCGCAGAGCACGGAATGCTCAAGAATATGGGCAACGCCCGTGGAATCGGCGGGCGGCGTGCGAAAGCTCACGCCAAAGCATTTGTTTTCGTCGGAATTGCTGACGGAAAGCAGCTGCGCCCCGGTGACATCGTGCTGCCACAACCGGGCCGTGCCGTCTACTTCGTGCAGGTATTGTTCGGTAAGAAGGGTAAAACCGTGCTTGTTCATGGTGAATCCTGAGGAGTTGATGTGCTGCGGCCTGTGCGGGGGCAGCGTGAAAAAGAACTATAAGTATTGACGGGCAATTTGAAAAGGGGCG
>CAYPRZ010000017.1:0-24122 GCA_964413315.1 uncultured Desulfovibrio sp.
GTGCTGCGGGAGCTTCCCTCACTCGCTGCGCTCGCTCAGGTGATCTCCCTCCGCGCCGCGTAAATGCCAGAGTGCGCTTTCGCCTTGGATGAAAGTCCGCTTCAGCCAAATACCAACGATAATTTTGACGGTTGAAAAATATTCTTTGACCTGCCCTTCGCTACCACGAAAGTTCTGCCCTTCAACGCGTGTCCCTGAACAATTCACCCGCCACCGGCCATTCCCGCATTTGACTTTTTTGCCTTTCAGCGGTTGCCATCAAAAGCAGGTCGTCGAGTCGCCTTCCTTAAACTCGCCAGAGCGCAGCGAGGGCGATGGCTGGTGTTGGGCGAATTTGCAAAATACGCATTTTTCTGGCCTGACAAGGAAAAATCCTGCTTTTGAGCGCAGCGTACTCAAGTACGTGAGCATCAAAAACAGGATTTTAACGCAGTCAGGCCAAAAAAGTCGGGTTTGCGTAAATGCGGCTGACAGGCTCTCCCCGCGCCACCAAGCCCCCGCCTCTGCCTTTAAATCTTGCTTACGCCTTCCTTGTCAGCACGGTTCCCCGGCACAGGCGTCTTCTCCGGCGCTTCACGCGGCGTAGGTGCTACAGGCGCAGGCTTGGCCGGAGCCGCCGGAGCCTTCTGCATCGCATACTCGCGGGCCGTGCTCTCCACCACAGCCTGCCCCACCACCAGCCACTTCTCGCCCACCTTGCGCAAGGCAAGCCAGCTGGTCATGCGGGCTGGCGTGGTAACCTGCGCAATAGCCGCATCGTCACCAAGCTCTACAATCCTGGCATTCTTCAAACTTTCAGGAACCCACGGGCAATCAGGGGTATCAGCCTTGGCGCACTGCGCCACCAGCTCGCCCGTGCTCACGCCGCGCATATATTGCTTTTGCAAGCGGGCCTGCATGTCCACAACGCTGCCCAACAAATCTTCCATGCCGCCCAAACCAAGCAGCCGCCCCATGGAATCGAGGGCATTGAGCGCCTGATCTTCACGGGTCATATTTTTTATCTGGTTGGTTGCAAAAGGCTTCATGTCCAGTTGCGCCAAAAAGGCTCCACCGTCGTTTTTGTTCAGGGCATCAGCCACATCGTTCAGGGCCTTCTGCGGGCCAGAAGTAACGCAGGCAGCAACCAGTGCGCCCAGCAACACAACCAGCGGCAACAGCAAAGCTCGACGAAACAACTTCATAAATACCTCTCTTGCACACAAAGTTCGGGTTTGAACGCCTTGTACCCAGTCTACGCCGCACGGCGGCAAATGCAAAGTGCCCACCTTGCCACAACAAGTGCCCTGCCGGGGCTTTTTTTCCTTGCGCCCTTCTGCTACACATGGGCCACACGCCGCGAACGGAATATGCCCATGAAACGCGGCGGCAGGAGGCTTATAATGAAAGTCATCATCATGTGCGGCGGCAAGGGTACGCGCCTGCGCGAAGAAACCTCGGTCAAGCCCAAACCCATGGTTGAGATCGGCGGCCGGCCCGTGCTCTGGCACATTATGTCCATTTACGCACGCTTTGGTTTCAAGGATTTTATCCTGCCCCTTGGCTACAAGGGCGAGGTGATCAAGCAGTATTTTCACGACTACAATATCCGCAATACGGATTTTACTGTTGACCTCAAAAGCGGTAACATCACCACCTACCCCAATCCCATTGAGGACTGGCGCGTGACCCTGTGCGACACCGGGCAGGAAACGCAAAAGGGTGGCCGCCTCAAGCGCGTGGCAAAGCACATTGACACAGACCGCTTCATGGTTACTTACGGCGACGGCGTTGCCGACATCGACCTGAACAAGCTGATCGAATTCCACAAGCAGTCTGGCAGCATAGGCACGTTTACGGGCGTGCGCATGCCCTCGCGTTTTGGCACTGTACGCACAGATGCGAGCGGCAAGATTCTTTCTTGGGAAGAAAAACCCGTGCTGGACGAATTTATCAACTGCGGATTTTTCGTCTTCAAGCGCGAATTTCTCGACTACCTCACAGAAGACGAAGCCTGCGACCTCGAAAAAGAACCCATGCAGCGCCTGGCGGCGGAAGGGCAGCTTTCCATGTACCCGCACCCCGGCCAGTGGCAGTGCATGGACACCCTGCGCGACTCCATCAAGCTCAACGAAATGTGGGACGCGGGCAAGGCATTCTGGATTTAACAGGCTGTTTGCCAACACATAATTTCAAAGCTTCGGCTGCGGGCATGCCCGTGGCCGAAGCACGCTTCAACGGCCAAAAATTTCCCTTCCGCGTCAACCAACGCGCGAAACCCAGCGAGGAACAACATGTTTGCCAACGCATATAAAGGACGCCGGGTCTTTGTAACCGGTCACACTGGCTTCAAGGGCTCTTGGCTTGCGGCATGGCTCACCCAGATGGGCGCAGTGGTCGGCGGTTTTTCAGACTGCGTGCCCACCACGCCCTCGCACTTTGACGCCATGAACCTCGGCGCACACCTTGAGGCCGACGTGCGCGGCGATATTCGCGACCGCGAGGCCATGGTCAAGGCCATGCGCCAGTTCCGCCCCGATGTGGTCTTTCATCTTGCGGCGCAGGCCTTGGTGCGCAAGTCTTACGAAGACCCCGCCCTGACCTTTGAAGCCAACATGATGGGAACCCTCAATGTTCTTGAGGCCGTGCGCGCCTGCCCTGAAGTGCAGGCCGTGGTTATGATCACCTCTGACAAGTGCTACCGCAACGACGAGCTTGTCTGGGGCTACCGCGAAACCGACCACCTTGGCGGCCACGATCCCTACTCTGCCTCCAAGGGCTGTGCAGAAATCATCGCCCATTCTTACTTTGAAAGCTTTTTCAAAGAAGGCCCCGCCTGCGCCACCGTGCGTGCGGGCAACGTGATTGGCGGCGGCGACTGGGCCCTCGACCGCATCGTGCCCGACTGCGCACGCTCGTGGGCAGCGGGTCAGCCTGTGCAGATACGCAGCCCGTGGGCCACGCGCCCTTGGCAGCTGGTTCTGGAGCCTCTTTCTGGCTATCTGTGGCTGGGCGCGCGCCTGTTGCTGGGCCTCAACGAGCCCTTCAACCTGCGCAGTCAGGCCTACAATTTTGGCCCTGCGGCCGACGTAAACAATACCGTGGCCGAAGTGGTGGAAGCCCTTGCCATGCACTGGCCCGGCTTTACCAGCGAGATGGACAAAAATGGTCAGGCAGGCATGAAAGAATGCACCCTGCTCAAGCTCTGCTGCGACAAAGCCTTGGCCCACCTCAACTGGAAGGCCACGCTCACCTTTGATGAAACCATCCGCTACACCGCAGAGTGGTACCACTGCTTCTACAAAGGCCACAGCGGCAAACAGCCCCAGAACATGCTCGATTTCACCCTTGGGCAGATCGCGGCCTACGTCAACGCCGCCGAACAGCGCAATCAGGTGTGGGTAAAGTAATGAATACGGCAGAAATGACTGCTCAGGACGTGGGCATTGCTGGCGCACTGCTGCACCCCCTCAAGGTCATTCCCACTGATGGCGGCCCGGTGATGCACATGCTGCGCCCCGACTCGCCCCTGTTGCCAGACTTTAGCAAGGGCTTTGGCGAAATCTACTTTTCAGAGGTCTTGCCCGGCCACGTCAAGGCGTGGAAGCGCCACACCCGCCAGACCCAGCACTTTGCCGTGCCCTCTGGCCTGCTGAAAATTGTTATGTACGACGACAGGCCCAGCTCTGAAACACGCGGCGTGCTGTGCGAGCTGGCCTTGGGCCGCCCAGAACACTACGGCCTGCTGCGTATTCCCGTAAATGTGTGGTACGGCTTTACGGCCATGGGCGATGCCCCGGCGCTTATCTGCAACTGTGCAGATATTCCCCACGACCCCACAGAAGGGCTGCGGTTGCCGGTCAACGATCCTTCCATCCCCTATCAATGGAGTGAAGGCGGCGCATAACACGCTGCGGCAGTCTGATCATATCCTCGCCAGCACGGCATGGTGTGAACAAATATAAAGGGGCGTTCCTGATCAGGAATGCCCCTTTTTCTTAAATCGCTCAAGCCGGATTTCTCCGGCTTTTTTTGCCGTTAATGCTATCGATGGCAGATCTGTATTATTGAAAATATTTCTTTGTTTCCGCTATCACTATGGGGCTCAGCACAAGCAGTGCCACAAGATTTGGAAAAGCCATGAGGGCATTGGTAATGTCAGCCATATACCATATGGGCCTGATAGACAGGTACGGAGCGACCGCCACGCACAGAATGTACAGAATCTTGTAGCTCATAACGTATTTAACGCCATCTGTCAGATATACAATGCAGCGTTCACCGTAGTAGTTCCAGCCAATAATCGTGGTAAACGAAAAAAATACCAGACCAATGGAGACAACATACATCCCCATGTCGCCAGACATGCCCGCATTAAATGCCGCATTGGAAAGTATGCCGCCGTCAAGTGTAGAACTATCCAGCAAGCCCGATGTGATAATAACCAGCCCGGTCATGGTGCAGATAACAATGGTGGTAAAAAACACGCCCGTCATGGCAATCAGGCCTTGGCGCACGCCGGAATCAGACTTGGCCGCAGCCACCACAATGGGAGCGCTGCCAAGCCCGGCTTCATTGGTGTACACGCCTCTGGCAATGCCCGTGCGCATGGCGGTCATTACAGACACAATTACAGCGCCAGTGGCCCCGCCAGCAACCGCAGTGGGCTCAAATGCAGACTTTACCACAAGAGCAAACGCTCCGGGCAGCGCCGCAGATTGGTTAAACAGCACATATGCAGAAGCGGCAACGTAAAACGCCGCCATAAGTGGTACAATGTACTCTGCCACGCTGGAAATGGATTTGATGCCACCAATAACAACGGCGGCTGTGGCAATGGTCACCACAGCACCCACCAAGGGAATGGGCACGTTAAAAGCGTTGCTGACAGATTCTGTAATGGCATTGACCTGCGGAAACGTGCCGCAGCCCATCAGTGCTGTTATAGCACCAAAAAAAGCAAACATCTTGGCAAGCCACTTCCACTTTATGCCCATGCCCTGTTCAATGTAGTACATGGGGCCGCCGGCTACCTCGCCATTCTCGTCTATAGAACGGTATTTGATGGCCAGCACGCCTTCCGCATATTTTGTGGCCATGCCAAGGATGGCCGAAACCCACATCCAGAAAAGCGCACCCGGCCCACCCACGCGCAGGGCGGTGGCCACGCCAACAATGCTGCCTGTTCCTATGGTTGCGGCCAGAGCGGTGCAAAGCGATGCAAATGCAGAAACATCGCCGACACCCTGACCTTCTTCTTTTTCAAAAATATAACGTATCGCTTTGGGCAGATGCACAAACTGAAGAAATCCCAACCGCAGAGTATAATACAGCCCGGTAATCAAAAGCAGGATCATGGTTGGGGGACCCCAAACTATTTCCTGTATCTGTTGCAGAACACCAATTAAACTTTCCATGCAAACCCTGATCTTTCTTGAATAAATGTTAGATATTTTCCAAACGCCAGCAAACGTATACTGCTGGCAATCACAGTTCCAGACATTACGGCTGGCGCTTGCCATCGCGGCAAAGCGCAAACTTGGTACAAAAACGTTGGGCTGTCGTGATATGCGACTTTTGGGCATTTCGCAACACCCTTATCCGATTATGGTATTCACACGAGGGCTGCTTTATGCCTATTTTATAAGGCTGCATGCATGCCCCGCCCAACATTCCGCGCCAGTTGCTTACGTGTTCAGAAGGCAAACCACAAAAAAGTGGGATACGCCTAAGCGCACCCCACGCATGAAAACGATGTCGTATCCGTCAATCAAAAGGCTGTGGCCACTCGCGATAGCTAACGACGCAAGGGTTCGGCTTTTTTTAGCACGCTGAAGCTGCGCATTTCCGAAATTGCCAGTCCCAGCAGGGTCAGGGCCGTGCCCCCGGCAGCCATGGGGGTTATGCGCTCGTGCAGCACCAGCACCGCAGTGATAACTGTAACCACGGGCACAAGGTAGATATACACGCAGCTTTTTACCGCTCCCAAGCGCTGTATGGCGAATGTCCAAGCCACAAAGCACAAAGCCGAAGCCCCCAAGCCCAGAAACAGCAGATTGGCCGCGTTGGAGAAATCAGCCAGCCGCTCTGGCCTCCAAGCAAATTCCATAAAGGGCAATGCGGGCAGCATGAACAGCAAACCGTAAAAAAAGCAGCGCCGCGTTACCAGCAGGCTGTTGTAGCCAAAAGCCATGAGCTTGCGCGTGAGGATGGAATAGCCCGCCCACGAGAGCCCCGCCAACACTGCCAGCACATCACCCACGGGGTTGAGCCGCAATTGGGTGCTGCCGCTGAAGCTGATAAGGCCAATGCCCAGCATGGCCGCCACAAAACCCAGAAAAAAGTTCAGTCCGGGCCGCTCGGCCCACAACAGCCAAAAAGCCAGCAGCCCAGCAAAAAATGGCGAAATAGCCACAATAACGCCCACATTTGATGCAAAAGTGTACGTGAGCGCGATGTTTTCAAGCAAAAAATACAGGGTTACGCCGCACAGGCCCGCACAGGCAAACAGAACCTCCTGCCGCCTGTCTGTGAGCCGCAAAAAGCGGGGGCAAGCAAGCCACAAAGCCGCGTAGCCCAGCAAAAAGCGAAAAAAAAGAATTTCCACAGGCGAGAACGCACGCAACAGCACCTTGGTGGAAATAAATGTGGTTCCCCACACAAGTATACAGAACAGGGCCGCCAGATGCCCCGCAAAAGCCTTGCTGTGTGCCATTGTTCACCTGAAGTGCGCGTGCTCAGGGGAGGCTGCGCAAAAAAAAGGAAGCGGCCAAGGGCCGCTGCATGCGGGCTGCTGCTGGTTACGCCAGCAGCGGCGAGAAGCATTGCGCGGGCCGCACGCTTTGCCCTGAGGCAAAACAGCGGCCCGCGTAGAATCAGTTACGGTGGTGGTCGGCCAGCCCAAGCTCAATGAGCTTTTCAAGCAGCTGGCCAAAATCCAAGCCCACGGTGCGGGCCTCGCGGGGCACAAGGCTTGTGGCCGTCATACCCGGCAGGGTGTTGACCTCAAGTATGGCAAGGCTGTCGTCCGCGCCCAGTATAAAGTCGGCCCTGCTGTAGCCGCGCAAGCCAAGGGCTTTGTGCGCTGCAAGGGCAAGCTCCTGCACCCGATCCGTGAGGGCCGGGCTTATGGGCGCAGGGCATATTTCGCGGGCACCGTCCTTGGCGTACTTGCTCTCATAGTCAAAAAAATCACCGGCCACCGGCTCGATCAATATGGGCGGCAGGGCCGTATCACCGAGAATACCGCAGGTCACCTCGCGCCCTGCCAGCACGGGTTCGATGATAACTTCGTCGCCCGCGTCAAAAATACCTTGCAGCACAGCGTCAAGCTCTGCCCGATTGGCAGCGCGGCCCATGCGCAATGAAGAACCGCCCGTATTGCTTTTGACAAACAGGGGGTATGGCAGCGAGGGCTGCCAGCCAGCCTTGGGAGCGCAGGGCAAAAATTCCCAGTCTGCGGTGGGCAGACCAGCGTGGCGAAAAATCTGTTTGGCCGCACTTTTGTTGAGCGCAAGAAACGATCCCGCAGGGCCGGCCCCCTGATAGGGGCAGCCCACGCGCTCCAGCATGGCCTGCACCAAGCCGTCCTCGCCGGGTGCGCCGTGCAGGTTGATAAGCGCAAAATCGTGAGTGGCAGCTGTTTCAAGCAGACTGTCAAAGCCAGAGAGCAGGTCAAAAAACGTTACACTGTGGCCGCGCTCAACCAGCGCCTGCTGCATGGCGTGCGCACCGTTGAGCGATACCTCGCGCTCAGTCGACCACCCGCCCGCAATTAAAAGAATTTTCATGTAGGGTCCATCCCAGCTGCGCCTCTAGGGCGCTTTCAATATTTTTTCCCTGCTTGTAGGCCACGCCAATGCTCTCGCGCGCGGGCCCGGTGCGCCCATAACGCTCAAGCAGGTCGTCGTACCGCTCTTCAAGTGTAACACAACTGTCGTGCCGTATTCGCTTGTCGGCGTAGATGACAAAAAAAGGCAGGGAACAGATTTCGGGCCCTTGGGGCAAGGCCCATGGCCACCAAACGTGCATCATCACCCCTTGGGCAATGGCATAGTTGCCTGTTTCGGCCACTGTCCAGGCTGCACCAATCTGCGCATGGCTGCCGCCGTATTTGACACTGTATGTCTTGGCAATGTCGTGCAGCAGCCCGCCAGCCCGCACCTCTGGCACGCGCACGGCAAAGCCCATGTCGGCAGCCCGCTGGGCCAAAACGGTAGCAACATGGGCCACCAGCAGCGAATGCCGCCGTATATTGGGCAGCATGGCGTATTTGTCCCACAGGGCAAAGCAGGTGGCATCGTTGGGCACGGGCCTCTGCGCACCCGCACGGCAGAGCGATGGCAAAGGGGGCAGATCGGCCAGAGGTCGATTGCCTTCTGTCAGGGGAGGCTGCGCAGTGGAAGTGGTGTTCATCGTCAAAGTATGCCACCGCAAAACCACGATGGCAAGATTGACCGCCACCACAAATAAAGCCATCCCCCTGCCCGTGGGCAAGGGGATGGCTTGCAGCAATGTAAAACTAATATGAGGCTTGCGGCTGACCGCGCCCTTGCCCTTTATTGACCTTGCACCTTACTGGTCGCGGGCTTTGCCGGTGTGGCCTTGGCGGGGGCCGGTTTGGCAGCCTTGGCCCGTGCAGGTTTGGCAGCCTTGCCGGGAACAGCCTTGGCTGTCGCCGGTTTGGCCGGGGCCGGCTTGACGGCAGGCTTGGCGGCAGTTTCGGGCGAGGGCGCGCCGTTTACCATGTCTGACAACGCCAGAATGGTATTGGCATAAATATTTGCATGGTTATAGGCCATCAGCAGCTGGTGCTGCCGCGCGCGGGGCTGGCCAGGCTGCCAGCCGTGCTTTGCCAGATAGTTGGACAAGCTGGCCACGGCATCGGGTATGGTAAAGAGATCAACTTTGCCGTCGCCGTCGCCGTCTGCGCCATACATGGAAATATTGGAAGGCATGAACTGACACAGGCCCACAGCGCCGTAGATGGAGCTGGGCAAATGGTGCGGATCAATGTTGTCACGCAACATGTGCTCTATCAGGGCCTTCACTTCCTTGTAGGCCCAGTCGGCCCGCTTGGGCATGATTTCGGCAAACCAGTCCAGATGTTCCTCGTAGCCGGGCATGCGGGGCAACCATTCGGGAATATCCGAAGGCTGACGCGTTACGGCCATGCTGGCAAGGGTGTAAAAGGCGTTTTCTGGCACATCGGCCAGCACCTTGCCCAGCCGTGTTTCCACAAAAAGCAGCGAAACAGCGATGGACGAAGGCACGCCAAAACGGGCACTGGCCTGATCAAAGGCACGCTTGTTCTGTGCCACAAAATCACGGCACAACTGGGCATTGGCCTCGGTCAGCACGCCCTTGTAATATTGGGTCGCCGGTGCGGTAGACGGTGGTTTGGGAAAAAACTTGCGGTTGTAGAGCTCACGCATTTTTCTGCCCATGGGCGACTGCGTGGGCGTAGCTTTGAGCGACGCCAGCAGCGCATCCACACGGGGGCCAGAAAGGCCATCCGCTGCCAGCCGTGCCGCAAGAGGCTGCCACGCTGGCGCAATTGCACCTGCCGCAGCCTGTTGCTGTGCGGGCGCAGCAGGCGGGGCATAAGCGGGAGCCGCATTTTGTGCAGGCGCCGTGTAGCCATAAGGCTGCGCCTGTGGTTGCCCGTAGGTAGGGGCAGCGCTACCCCCGGCGTAACCGGGGGTAGCATAGCCCTGAGAACTCTGCGGTGAAGCAGGCTGCGCAGTGTACTGCGTTGTATACGCAGGTGCACCCGCAGCGGGAGAAGCCGGCAGATCGTATGACGTAATGCCGTCGCCGCCGCGTGCGGGCGAAGAGGCCGTTTGCGCACCGCCACAGGCGCACAAAAGCACACACCCCGCAATACTACAGACCACCCAAACTTTTTTGTACAAAGCGTGGGCTGCCAATGCCGACTGTTGCATCATTGTCTATACTTCCTGTAGCACCCACGCCACACGGCCAAGCATACGCTTGGTCAACAGGCTTGCCGCCAGCTGGGTTTCAGGAAAGGCCGCCGCCTCTGAACGCAGCACATAGCCGTCCTGAGTGCTGTTCAAAAAGACCCTGCGCAGCACCACGCCCTCATTGGGGGCAAATATGGCGTACACGCGGCCTGAGACAACATCGGTATCCAATGTATCCACGCCCACATGTGCACCCTCAAAAATAAAGGGAGCCATGTTGGCACCGCGCACACGCAAAACCTGAAGGCCATCGCGCGTGAGCGAAAGAGGCAGTGAGATTTTTCCCGCTAGGGCGAGTGCGGGCCGAGGAGCGTCATCGTTATAAACGCACTTTGCATCGTATACCGAATGGATACCGCCACGGGCCATGGCATCGCCATAGTGGGCAGCAGTTTCGGCAAGCGCAGCAGGCGCGTCTTCGGGCACGTATCCCTGCTCGGTGCGAAGGTACATGGGGCCAACGCCCTGCTTGAGCCAGTCGGGGTTGAGCCCGAACTTCTCAAACAGCTTCATGAACCAGTCACCGGGCACGGAATTGCGCCGCTTGGCATCAGAAATGCTGGACTGACGGATGTCCAGTACTTCGGCCAATTCAACCTGCGTACGGCTGTTGGTGGCCAGTTTGATGCGCTCGTAAATCTCTGTAAAACCGGGCATAAGTCTTCAACTCCTAGCGTGGATGTGACCCACGCATCAACGTTGCTGGATGAGCAATGGCGTTTCGTTAGAAAGCACCATCTTACTGTTTTCTTTTAGTGACTTGCGCATGGCATCAAGCCAGCGCTGGTACGCGTAGAACTGGGGAGCCTTGTTGTAGGCCTGAGCGTATGCCGCTGCCGCCTTGGCATCGCCCTGCCCTCGTTCAATTTGTGCAGCGCGCGCTGCCTCTGCCACAATAACTGCGCGCTGCCGGTCAGCATCGGAACGAATACGCGTCGATTCTTCTTCACCTTCCGACCGGTACTGTTTGGCCTGCCGTTCACGTTCTGCCCGCATGCGACCAAAAATCGCACGCTGGTTTTCTGGCGGCAGGTCGGTGCGCTTGATGCGCACGTCCAACACCTCAACCCCGTAGCCATGCATAAGATCAGAAACCTTGTTGGTCACCTCCTTCATAATGGCTGCTCTGTGCGACGACACTACCTCTGTAAGGGTGTACGCACCCACAAGAGCCCGCAACTGCGAATAGACAACATCGTCCAGTCGAGCCTGCGCTCCGGGGATAGAACGCATGGTGCGGTAAAACTGCAAGGGATCAATAATTTTCCAGCGCGCGTAATTATCGAGCACAATGGCCTTTTTATCTACGGTAAAGGCCTCACGCGAGCGAGCTTCGTAATCTAGTACGCGGGCATCGAAGTAGACCACGTTCTGGATAAAAGGAATTTTAAAATGCAGACCGGGGCCATAAACCTCCGAAAGGGGTTCACCCAGCTGCAACACCAGAGCCTTCTGTGTTTGGTGCACAGTAAAAAAGCCCTGAGTGCCAATAACCAAGAGCACAAGAGCAACCAGTGTCAGCACTAATGGATTTTTGTTCATTATTTTTTCTCCAGCGTCTTGGGCGATGCGGGAGCGCCGAGACCGGGCAGGGTAAGGTAGGGCAAGGCACGGCCAGCGGCCGGACTGTCCATAAGCACCTTTTCACCTGCGTTGGAAAGAATTTCTTCAATGGCTTCATAATAAAGCCGCTGTTCTGTCACCTTGGGGGCCTTATCGTGCTCGATGCGCAGGGCATCAAAGCGCGAGGCGTCACCCTCTGCCGTGCGCATGCGCGTGGCACTGTAGGCCTCGGCCTCATTCACCATGGCGGCAGCCTGACCTCTGGCCTTGGGCAGCAGCTCGTTGCGGTAGGCTTCGGCCTCGTTGATTATGCGGCTTTTGTCCTCGCGGGCGCTGGCCACATCCTTAAAGGCATCAATAACTTCCTGCGGCGGGTGCACGTCTTGCAACTGCACAGCCAGCACCTGAATGCCAGCGCCGTAGCGGTCAAGCACGGTTTGCAGCAGGTGGGTGGCGTCGCCCTGAATTTTCAGTTTGCCATCGGTAATGGCAGAATCAATCAGGCTGTTGCCGATAACCTCGCGCATTGCAGCCTCGGCAGCGTTGCGCACAAGCGCTGCCGGTGCGGTGACGTTAAACAGGTAATCCACAGGATCGCTGATTTTATACTGCACGCTGAACTGTACGTTGACGATGTTTTCATCACCCGTGAGCATGGAGGCTTCTTCTGGCACAGTGCGTACCTGCCCCTGCTGGAAGGTGGCCGTTTGCCCCACAGAGCGAAAGCCCACCTCGCCGCGCAAAACCTGGGTTACTTGCGGCTTGTATACAGATTCGATAGGCGCGGGCCATGCATAGTGGGGGCCGGGGCCCTCAGTACGGTCGTACTTGCCAAAACGCAGCACAACGCCTTGTTCGTCGGGGTTGATAATATATATGCCAGAGAGCAGCCACAGGCCCACTATGGCAAAAATGACCACAAATATGGCCCTTCCGTTGGGAAAACGCATACGGGCGATTTTGGCAAACGGGTTTTCACCGCCACCGCCGCCACCGCCATTGCCGCGACCGTTGTTAAAGGGCGTGCGCTTAGCGCGGGGGGCTTCATCCTCCTGCTCCATGTCGTCAGTCTCAAAGTCTTGCGGCTGACGGGGAGGAGGATTAGAACCTTGCTTCTGCCGTTTTTCTTGTAGTTTGTCCCAGTCCCAATTCATAAGGCAAACGTATCCTTTAAAAATGTGTAGCACTGTGACCAATCATACTGGATCGGTCATCTCGCCACAGAATAATTATTGAAGAAAGTAGAGCTAAGCATGGCACTATTGCGGTGAGGGCAACAAGACTTTTTCACCCGCTCTAAACGGGCATCTTGTAATATATAGACACAGTCGTGAATAAAGTCAATACAACATGGTAAATTGGTAGGATTTAAAACTATTAGCGCATTAATTACAAGTAATTGTAATTTACACCACAGGGCAGACCCGCTCCCCGAATGTTGGGATCACATCAAGGACTGAGCAAAAAGCGTGCTGATCATTTTTTCTCCTCTCAAAATAAGCAGAGCGCACAGGCGATATTCTCGCTTGTGAATAAATACGTGAAGATGAAAAAAAAATCTCAGCAGGGCCGCGCCAGCAGGTACGGCCCAACAATGCTAATAAGCCAACGAAACAGCAGCATTTTTATCCATCGTAACGCTTGGGCTACGCAATGTTGTACCTGCAAGCGGTACAACACGCACCGCACTTACGACATCTGCTCGTACATCAAAACCGGGGGTGTAGGCAAGCTTTCCGCTATCGCCCAAGCTTTCACCACGCCAAAGCGTGATTGCAAAAAACAGTGCGCAGCTCAGCAGTGCGGCGCTCAATGCCATATAGGGAACCGACTTAACGCGATTCTGGCTGTTCATGACGACTCCTTGCGGCAGCTTTTGCCGCCGCCAAGTTTTCGTCTATTGATGCAAAAATCGCGCCCAAATACCTACTGACGCAAGCGTGTGCACTCTTCAATTATGCGCGAAAGCTCTTCATCGTTGGGCAGTTCTTTAAGCCCGTTGCGGGCATGCCCCATGGCGCGCACGTATTCACCGGCATCCATCATGGCCCTTGCCATCATGCCAAAAATGGCCTTTTCGTCCTTGTAGTGTTTAAGCGCCTCTGCAAAAGAGGCGTCTGCCTCTGTGGGCTTGCCCTCTGCCAAAAACTTTTTTCCGTCGCTAAAGCAATGGTCGAGGTTAAGTTTGCGTTGCAGAGCAGCCTGATATTCCTCTTCTTTCTCCTGCCCTTTGAGGGCGCGGTACACCTGCGAAAGCTGCTGCAACACATCTTTTTCTGTGCCGGGTGCATAGGCAAGCGCCGGAAGCCCTGCGGCCTTCAGATCGGGGTCGGCGGCAAGCTCGGTAAAAGCAGCGCGAAAATCTCCGCGTAAATCAAGCGGCGCGCTCTGCCCGCCCAGCTCTTTGAGGGCCGACATGGTCAAAAACAGTGCTCTTTCCGTATCGTGACGCGAACAACAGGCCTTGGCCCGGCCTAGGTCTTCCCTGATTTTGCGTGCGTTCATTATTGCCCCTGATTGTTTTTTGCAGCCTGTGCATGCCGTGCAAGCACATGGCGCATAGCTTCTGCTGTATCTGTATCTAACTGATAAGACATGATATAATCTCTAAAACGGTTGTTCAGCCCCGCCGCAACACTGGCAAGATCGCGCTGAAATTCCTTGTATTCCCGCCGCTCTACCAGCCGCACCCGCCCCTGACTGTCCACATCATCTACTGCATAGCGCCGCATGGGAGCCAAAGAACGCAGGCCCGAATTGTAGAGAATCTTGTTCAAAAACAGCTTGCCCATGCACAGGTTGTCTCTGATAACCAGCTCCCTGTGTAGCCTGCGTTTGTCTATGCCGCGTGCAGAGTAGGTCTGGCGGGCGTCTTCGTCTTCCCTGATATTTTCAAAATAGTCCGGCCCCAGATAATAATACTGCGGCAGCCCTGCCGCCAGCATGCGCAAGCCGTAATCGCCGTCTTCGCCGCCGTAAAGGCCGTATTCTTCATTCCAAAAGCCCAGCTTTTCAGCCACAGCCTGCGGCACAAGCACGGCCTGACCGGGCAGATTGCCAACACACAGGCCCAGCTCCCCGTGTGGGGTCTGCTGGCAGCCGGGGGTTTTGTGCAGCATTTCGCGGTTAAAGGCACCGCCAAGGTTAGAGAGCGGCTGCCCGTGGCTCCACAAGGCCAGCAGATCACGCAGCCAGTGCCGCCGCACCATGGCTGTATCGTTATCAAGCTTCATATACAGCGGCGCGGGCACAAGCTCCCAGCCCACGTTGGCCGCACAGGCCACGCCCATGTTGCGCGACAGCAAAAAAAGATTGTCTATGATCCCCTCGCCGCGCAGGCGCAACAGGGTTTTTACCAGTTCCGGGTCGCTGCCGTTGTCCACCACCGTAATCTGAAACGGAACCTCACGCGAGGTTTGGGCAAGTGCGCGGACGGCGCTTTCCGTAGCTGCGGGCCTGTTAAAAACAGGGATGGTCACGTTGCAGAGCGGCCCCGCAAGGCTCGCCCCTGTGCTGGGCTCGTGCATGTGTGCTCCGCTGGCGCTGCTGCGCCCGCCGTCTGCCTTGGCAGCCGACAATGTGGCACGATGGTAGAGAACAGGCCCGCAGCCGTCAAGACAGGTAATTGACGCTCCCGCCCCGCGTTGGTAGGCTTGCCGCCGCAAAGCCGCCGCCAATTTTGCGGCAGGCGCAAAGGAGAACCATGGCGCGCGTATTATACGGCATTCACGGCACAGGCCACGGGCACGCCATGCGCGGCCTGACCATTGCCCGTCGCCTTTCACGGCACGAATTTCTTTTTGTGGCAGACGACGACGCGCCCAAGATTCTTGAGCCGGAATTTCCTGTGCGCCGTTTGCCCAATCTGGGCACGGTGTTCAAAGACTATAAGGTGGACATGGCGGCAACCATTGGCCGCGCCCTTCCCCTACTGTGGCACAGGCAGCGCTATATTGATCAGGTTTCGCGCCTGATAGACGAATTCAAGCCCGATGTCTGCATGACAGACCTTGAATACTTTGTGCCCCGCGCGGCAGAAAAGGCGGGCATACCCTGCCTTACCCTCGACCACCAGCACATCATCACTTGCTGCCAGCACAATCTGCCGCCCAACATGTGGTGGGATACCTTTGTGCAAGGCCTTACCCCACGCTATCTTTTTCGGCCCACGGCCGAGAACCTGATCATTTCCTTTTACGCGCCGCTGGTGCTGCCCCAGTACAAGGCGCGCGTGGCCCCGCCCATTCTGCGCGACAGCGTGCTTGCCCTCAACCCGCGCGACGACGGGCATGTGCTTGTGTACCAAAGCAATTCAACCCACCGCAAACTTGTGGACTTTTTGCGCGCCGCCACCCGCAAGACCTGCTACGTATTTGGCTACGACCGCACCGAAGGGCAGGAAGACAACGTGGTCTTTATGCGCAAAAGCGAAGAAGGCTTTTTGCGACTCCTTGAAGGCTGCTCCTATGTTGTTCAGGGCGGCGGGCACACCCTCATGGGCGAGGCCCTGCATCTGGGCAAGCCCATTCTTACCCTGCCCCTCAAGGCCATGGTGGAACAGCGCTTTAACGCCCTGTATGTCGAGCGCCTCAACTACGGCATGCAAGCCGATATGCTCACCCTTGAGCCAGAGCTGTTGCAAAAGTTCGAGGCCAACCTGCCCGCCTACAAGGCCGCCATTGCCGCTGGCAACTTCTGCGGCAACGAAACTGTTTTTGGCCTTGTGGACCACTTTATTCGCAATGGTTCCCTGCCCGTGCACGGCAACCCCGCCGTGCAGGAATAGGCGCAGCGCCCGCACATCATGCCCTTTACACTGCGGGGGGCTGGCCATCACGCACGGTGGCCAGCCCCCCGCAAGGTTTTGTATGGACCACCCCGCCGCACTGCTTTCCAAGCATCATAATTGGGCGCTGCGCTTGTCATTTATTTTGAAAAAGTCTAGATTTCAGCGATATTTTTCCTCAAATCCATAACAGAGGCTTTCACATGGACGGCATCCGTTATATTCACGCCGCCGATTTGCATCTGGATACGCCGTTTCAGGGTCTTTCCCGCACGGCATCACAGGGTGCACATCTGGCGCGTCTGCTGCAAGAGGCCACCTTTAAGGCCATGGAACGCCTTTTCCGGCTATGTGAATCAGACAAGCCGGATTTTCTTATTCTTGCGGGCGACGTGTATAATGAGGAAAACCACAGCGTAAAAGCCCAGCTCAAGCTGTGCGACGGCTGCCGCCGCCTGCGCGATGCCGGGGTGCGGGTTTTTCTGGCCCACGGCAACCACGACCCCCTTTCCTCGCGCCTTGCTGCCGTGCAGTGGCCAGACAATGTGACCATTTTTGGGCCGGAAGCAGAGAGCCACACCATTGAAAAAAATGGACAGATTGTAGCCGTGGTGCACGGCATAAGCCACGAAAAAATCAAAGAAGGCCGAAACCTTGCCCGCATGTTCCGCCGCAGCCAGCAGCACCAGTGCTTTCAGCTGGGCGTGCTGCACTGCACGGTTGAGGGACAGAGCAAGGCCGACCGCTACGCCCCCTGCTCGCTGGACGACCTCAAAAACACCGGGCTCGACGCTTGGGCGCTGGGCCATGTGCACGAAAGGGCAACACTGAGCACCGCGCCCTTTGTGGCATACAGTGGCAACGCGCAGGGCTTGCACATCAACGAGCCCGGCCCGCGCGGCTGCTTGCGCGTTACGGCCAGCCCACAGGCGGACGGTACGTTTGTCTGCCGCGAAGATTTTGTGCGCCTTGGGCCTGTACAGTGGGCCAAGGTGCAGGTTGAGCTGGACGGAGTGGCCGACCTCAACGAGGTGGAGCGCCGCATGACCACCGCCCTTGAGCAAGCCGCAGAATCCACCGATCCCGGCTGCGACGCCCTGATCACCCGCGTGGTTCTGCGAGGCCGCACCCCCCTTGATGCCGCCCTGCGCGATACCGTCAATCAAGAGGATCTTGCTGAAAGACTGGCCCATCTACAAACCTCCACCCCCAGCGTGTGGCTCAAGGACATGCTGGCCGAGACCAGCCCCGCCATCGACCGCGCGCAGTACTTGCAGCGCGAGGACCTGCTGGGCGAGGCCCTGCGCCTAGCCGACCGCATGGCTCAGGGCGGCGAAACCCTGCACGATGTGGCCGCCCCGGCCCTAAAGCAGCTTTATGAACACGGGCAGCTGCGCCACATTCTCACCCAACCCGACGATGAGCGCATGCGAGCCCTGCTGGAAGAGGCCGAACGCCTGTGCACCGATCTTCTGGAGGCCCGCTGATGTATATCCAGTCCTTCCACATGGACGGTTTCGGCATTTTTTCGGACGTGAGCGTAGAGAATCTTTCGCCGGGGCTTTCCATCTTTTTGGGCGAAAACGAAGCGGGCAAATCCACTTGTCTGGAATTTTTGCGCACCATGCTCATTGGCTATCCAGACCCGCGCAACAAGGAATACAAGCGTATTCCCGGCCCGCTACGCGGCGGCCAGCCCGGCGGCAGCATGGATCTGTATGCCGATGACCGCGGCCTGCTGCGGCTTACCCGGCGGCCCGGCAGCAACGGCGGCGTGCTCACCCTCACCGATGCGCAGGGCAAACCGCTGGAACCCGACATGCTGCGGCAGATGCTCTCTGGCGTGAGCCGCGACGTGTACCGCAATGTTTTTGGCTTCAGCCTTACAGAGCTGGAAGACCTCAACAGCCTCACCGACGAGGGCGTGCGCAATGCCCTGTACGGCGCAAGTTTTGGGCCGGGGCTGCGTTCTCCGGGCGAGGCACTCAAGCTGCTGGACAAACAGGCCGACGAAATTTTCAAAAGCGGCGGCAGCAAGCCCAGCCTCAATGCCGCCCTGCGCCAGCTTGCCGAGCTGCGCCAGCGCAAAGCCCTGCTTGAGCAGGAATGCGCGGGCTACGACAGCATGGCCATGGACCTTGCCGAAAAACGCGAGGCCCTCACCAACCTGCGCCACCGCAAGGTGCAGCTTGAAGAGGAGCGCCGCGTGCTTGAGCGCCGCCTTGGCGTATGGTTGCAATGGAATGAATGGCGCATGGCCGGTGCGCGCCTTGAGCGCCTCAACCCAATCAGCGCCTCCTTTCCTGAAAACGGCAAGGAGCGGCTGGCCCGTGCGCAGGAGGCCCGCGAGGGCTGCGAACGCCAGTGGGCCGGGCAGATGGAAAAGCTCAATCGGCTGCGCCAGCGGCGGGATGCCATTGAAATTAACCCCCTGCTACTGGAGGCCCTGCCCGCTTTGCGCCGTATGGCCGAGCGCAAAAGCGGTTTTCGTCAGGCACTGGTAGCCCTGCCCGCGCAGGAAGAAGCCCTGCTGCGCGCACAGGAAGACCTGAGCCGCGAGCTTTCGCGCTTGGGGCCAGACTGGACGTGCGACCGCATCCGCACTACCGACCGCTCGCTCTTTGCCCGCGAAGATTTGGAACGTCAGGGCAGAGAAATGCGCACAGCGGCATCTGCCCATCAGGCAGCTGTGGACAGCCTGACCCAAGGCAACCGCGAGGTTGAAAGCGCAGAACGCGAGGTGGCCACCAACACGGCGGCCCTCGACCTGCTGCCCGCACCGCCAGCCGCACTGGACGACGACGCCCGCGACAGCTTGCGTCAGGCCCTTGCCCGGCAGGAGGAAGCCCGCCGTCAGCGGCCCCTGCGCCAACGTACCGTGCAGGAGGCAAAAACCACGTTTTCACGGGCCTTCAATCCCCTGCGGCTGGTTGTAAACGGCCCCGCCGACAGCAGTCAGGCCGAGGCCCTGCTCGATAGCCTGCTTGCCCGGCAGGAGGAAGCCCTTGCCCTTGCCGCAGATGTGCAGGAAAAAATGCACCAATGCGATGATGCCGCGCAAGAGGTGCGTCAGGCCGAGGAGCAGGTGGCTGCGGTCAAGGCCCGCACCGAGGCCCTGCGCGAAGAGCAGCGCCACGCCAACGGCCCCAGCCGCGAAGATTTGGACGGCCAGAGCCTTGCCTTGCGCAAGCTGCGAGCCCTTTCATCCACCTTGGCCACCGAGCGCGAAAGGCTGGACGAGCTCAACACCCGCATAGCCAACGAACCGCCCGTTTCGCGGGTAAAAAATATTCCCCTGCTAGTGCTGGGCCTTGTGTTCTTTTTGGGCGGAGCTGCCATGCTGCTGGCCTACTGGCGCATGGGCATCACCAGTATCAGCCTTTCGCCGGAGCTTGATTTGCCCGTGAGTCTGTGGTCTGGCTACCTCGTATTATTCTGCGGCGTGGGCTTTCTGGCGGGCGGCGTGCCGCACAGCGGAGCAGAAGACAAACGCCGCAAGCAGGAACAGGCTCAGCTGCTCGGCAGGCGCGATGCCTGTGCCGCCCACGTGGCAGAGCTGGACGAACAGGCCAGCCAGCTTTGCGCTGCGGCTGGTGTGCAGAGCATGGATCTTATTACCCTTGAAGCCAGAGAAGTGCTGCTGGAGCACGAGCGCGAGCAGTGCTTTGAAGAAGAACGCGCCCGCAAGGACATGGACGAGCTCAAGCATGCCATGGATCTGGCCCGAACCGAGGTGAGCAAGCGTCAGGCCGTGCGCGCCGAGGTAGAAGGCATTGTGCAGCAGACCCGCCGTCGCTGGCACGAATTTATGCTGGCTCTGCATGTGGCCAATGTTCCCTCGCCAGAGGGCGCATCGGCCTTTTTTGCCCGCACAGAAGCCGCCCGCCTTGCCTTTGGCGCTGTGGCGGCAGCCGAGGCGGAACTGCGCGCGCTCGACGACGACCTGCACCAGACAGAAGCCCGCATGCGCCTTGTGCCCGCCGTGGCCGAGCGCCTGCCTGCCAATGCCGATTCTGACACGCTCGCCGAGGCTGTACGTCAGGTACTTGAATCGTGCCGCGAGGCCGATGCAGCCCGCGAGCTGCGCATCAAGGCCGAGGCCGCGCTACAAAATTCGCAAAGCGAGCTGCAACGCGCCCGCACCCGTCAGGCTGAGGCCAGCGCAGAACTGCGCGTGGCGCAGGAAAGGCTTAACGAAGCCCGCAGCCAGTGGGCCGCCTGCCTGCAAGACCTTGGCCTTGGCACCGACCTTGACCCAGAGACCGTGCGCGAAGCCCTTAAATATATGGAAAACTGCCTAGCAGCCGAGGCCGCCGTGCAGCGCGCACAGTCGCAGCTCAGCCAGAGCCGCACTGAACTGAGCGCCCTGCGCGACCCCTTGCAGACCCTGCTGTCCCAGCTTGGTTTTGCCCTGCAACACGATGCGGACAACCAGCCAGACTGGCTGCTCAGCCTTGATGCCGCGCTTGAAATGGCAGAAGCCATGGCACAGGCCCACAACCATCGCCGCAGCCTCGACAACGAGGTGACGGAAATGGAAGACGAAGCCCGCGCAGCAGAGGCCGCCCTTGAAAGTGCCCGTGGCGCGGAACGCTCACTGCTGGCCATGGCCGGGGCGCATGATGCGGAAGAATTTTTGCGACAGGCTGCCCTGCATGAAGAACTGCGCACTCTGACCCTGCGGCGACAGGATCTGGAAGACGCCCTGCGGCTGGCTGCCGACAAAACCCCCCTGCAGGAATTTATCGACTCTTTCGGGCACGAAGATCAGGAAAGTCAGGAGCGCCGCAGCGCCTCCATTGGCGAAGAGCTCACCGCCATACAGGAGCAGGAAGAAAACCTTGTCAAAAAGGTGGCCGACCTTGGCAACAAGGTAGACGCACTTTCGCGCACAGACGAGCTTTCGCAGCTTTTGCAGCAAGAGGCCGCACTGGTCGAAGACATGGAGCGCATGGCCTTTGCATGGAGCCGCATATCCCTTGCCAGAAGCATACTTGAAACAGCCAAGCGCACCTTTGAGCAGGAACGCCAGCCAGAGGTCATACGCCTTGCCTCCAGCATCTTTACCCGCATAACAGGCCAGCGCTGGCGGGGCATCAATGCCTCGCTGGAAGACGCCAGCCTTGCCATACTGCCCGCGCAGGGCGAGCCCATGCAGCCCGAAAACCTCAGCCGGGGCGCGCGCGAACAGGCATATCTGGCCCTGCGGCTTGCCTACATCAAAAACCACGCCCTGCACGCCATGCCCCTGCCCGTCATTATGGACGAAGTGCTGGTCAACTTTGACCCGCAGCGCGCTGAGCGCACAGCGCGTGCCTTTGTGGAACTGACAGGCGGCGGTCAGGGCAAGGCCCACCAGATGCTCTACTTTACCTGCCAGCCGCACATGGCCGAGCTGCTGCGCAAGGCAGAACCGCAGGCCGCCCTGTTCCACGTAAAAGACGGCAGCATCAAGGCCGCATAGCGCCAAACCATATACCTTCTGCACACTGCGGCGGGCGTTTTACCTAAACGCCCGCCGCGCCTTTTTTTGCAACACCCCGCAAGCAAACAGGCCAACCGTATTCGTACCGCCCAATTTTACTTAGGGCACAGGTAGTTATTAAAAATACAAGAATTTGTACAAATTTAGAGTATAATTTCAATATGATATAAATTGAATTTGAAAAGTAATTTCATTTTTATTGACACAAGTCTCTGCCTGTGCCAGTGTACCGCCATGCACATTCAGCCAAGCGGAGAAAAAAATATGGATCAACATCCGGTAGTTACCGACCACGCTGGACTTTCCCACCGTTTCAGCCACGACAACCTGCACATATCCGTTTCATCCCGCTTTGACCCGCCGCAAGCCACTGCGCTTATTCAGCTTCTTCAGTGCAATCAGGCCAACTGCAAACGAATTTTCATCGACGTGCGGCACGTAGCCGACCCCCACCCTTCTGCCATAGACGCCCTCAAAACATCCCTGCTGTTGGGGGGCTTGAGCACAGAACGCATTGTCTTCAAGGGCAAGAGCGGTTTTGACATGGCCGTTACCGGCAACCGTGTGCTTATTGAGCAAAAGAAAAAGCACGTGTGCAAGGGCAACTGCGCCAACTGCAAGTGCGGACACAACAAACACCATCACCACGCGGAAAACTGATCAACCGTTGTAACGGGGCCGCAAAACACCGGCAGGATACTTTGCGGCCTTGATCAACCGCTCACATAAAGTGCGCATTGGCTGGCTATGCCGCAATACAGGCGTACAAACCCTTTATGGAGGAGTAAGGAATGAGTGTAAAAGAAAGGAATGGCCTTAACCGCTTTAAAAAAATGTGCATGGTCACATTGCTGGCAGCGGGCATGCTGATGGGCGTGGCCGGGGGGGCCAAGGCCATAGAGTTTAAAGCCAAGGGCGAATGGCTGGTTGGCTTTGGCGTGGGCGATGGCAACCTCAGCAAGCACACCAAGGATAAAGACGGCAACAAAACCAAGACCAACGACCAAGACCAGTTTGGCGCTTCGCAGCGTGTGCGCTTGCAGTTGGATGCCGTGGCCTCCGAGGCCCTTTCCGGCACGGTGTATTTTGAAATAGGCGATCAGAACTGGGGCAAGGCCGAAGAAGGCGGCGCTCTTGGCGCAGATGGCCGCGCTGTGGAAGTGAAAAATGCCTACATCGACTGGGTGATTCCCCAGACCGAAGCGCGTTTGCGCATGGGCATTCAAACCACCACCCTGCCCAACGTGGCGGGCGGCTCTGCCGTGATGGATGCCGACGCCGCAGCCCTTACCGCCAACTACAAGTTCAATGACAACGTGGGCCTCACCTTTATGTGGGCGCGCCCTGTCAACGACAACTTCAGCAACAATTACATCGACCTGAACAACAACCAGTCCAGCACGGAAAAAGCAAACTACCTCGACAATCTCGATCTGTTCATGCTTTCCATGCCCTTGTCGTTTGACGGTGTGGATGTAACCCCTTGGGCCATGTACGGCATGCGCGGCAAAAACGCCCTGCGCGGCCTTGAAGCGGTCAACAATGCCGACCCGTGGTCAACCAACGACGGCAATCTGGGCCTTACCCTGCCCGGCCTGACCCCCGGCTTTGACTATGCGGGCAGCACACCGCTTACGGCTTCTTCCACCAGCAAGCAGTATGGTTCACTGTTCTGGGCGGGCCTGCCCGTTTCTATCAGTATGTTCGACCCGCTGCACATCGAATTTGACATCAACTACGGCTATTCCGAAGCCATGGGCCGCTACGATGTGCGCAAGCGCGGCGAGGAAGTTGTGCGCGCCAGCACGGCCCGTCAGGGTTGGCTGGCCAAGGCCCTTGTGGAATACAAGATGGATTGGGCCACCCCCGGCATCTTTGGCTGGTACGCCAGCGGCGACGACGGCAATGTCAAAAACGGCTCCGAGCGCATGCCCTCCATTGCCGGTGCAGGCAACTTTACCTCGTTTATTGGCGACGGCAACCTTTCGTGGAGCCCGGTTGCCAGAGGTTGCGACTGGACCATGAGCTATGCTGGCACGTGGGGCATTGGCGCACAGCTGAAAGACATGAGCTTTATGGAAGACATTACGCACACCTTCCGTCTGGCATACTGGGGCGGCACAAACGCGCCTTCCATGGTTAAATACATGGCATCTGCCTCTTCGTGGAGCGAAGGCAGCGGCGGCGACGGCCCCTACCTGACCACCAACGACGGTCTGCTGGAATTCAACCTTGTGAATACTTGGCAGGCCTACGAAAACCTGAGTGTGAATCTTGAACTTGGCTATGTTGCCAACATGATGGACAAAAGCACTTGGAAAAA
>CAYPRZ010000018.1:0-23629 GCA_964413315.1 uncultured Desulfovibrio sp.
TCCCGCTGTGCCGCCCCGTCAGATTCTCGACCCCACCGGCGCGGGCGATGCCCACCGGGCGGGTCTGCTCAAGGGGCTGCTGCACGGGCTTGCCATGCCTGAGGCGGCCAAGCTTGGCTCTGTGAGCGCCAGCTTCTGCCTTGAAAAAATGGGCACACAGGAACACGAATATACGCCCGAAGTGTTCCGTCAGCGCTACGAGGCCACCTTTGGCCCCATGCCTAAAGGTATTCTGGGCTAGATTGTACACCGCCAAGGCCTGAAACCGGGAGCACACATGCAGACCAAACTTCCTGAGGGTATCCGTGTCCTGTTTGTTGCCGGTTTCGGGCCAGTGGTGGCCGACCGTGACAAGAGCGACAAACTGTACAGAAAGGTGCTGGCCCTGCCCCTGCGTCACGAGGATGGCTACGAAGGCTACTGGCATTCGCAGTGTATTGAGGGCGTAAAGCATTTTGCCCTCTGGCCGCTGGACAAGGCCGCGCTTTCCTGTTTTGGCGAGCCCACTTGGCCCGCGAACCTGCCTGTGCCTCAAGCATGGCTTGAGCTGGACGTGGAAGATATAGCCTCGGCCACGCACATTCTTGAGCAAAACGGCTATGCGCTGCTCACCCGCCTCAAGGAAGAACCATGGGGCCAGACCGTCACCCGTTTTCTGAGCCCAGAGGGTATTTTGACGGCCATCACCCACACGCCATTTTTGCGCGAGGCGGCATCGGCTGAGGAAACAGGCTAAGGAGGCGGCGGCAGCATGCTCTACATTGCGCTGGTTGTCTTTGCGGGCTGCGTGGTGGCCCTGCAGCCGCCCATCAACGCGGCGTTGGGCCGCACGGTGGGCCTGCTGGAAAGCGGGCTGGTTTCCTTTGCCGTGGGCACGCTGTTTTTGGCTGTGGCAGTGCTGCTCACTGGGCGGGGCAGTGTGCTGCGCGTAACGGAGATTCCTGTCTGGCAGTTGGCTGGCGGCGTGCTGGGTGCGTTTATGGTGGTAGCAACCACCATGGCCGCGCCGCGCATTGGCGTGCTGAGCACCTTGGTGGCCATGATTTTTGGCAACTTGGTCATGGCGGCCATTATCGACCACAAAGGCTGGTTTGGCCTTGCAGCCATACCCTTTGACTGGCGCAGGATGCTGGGTTTGGCACTGGTGCTGGCGGGCATTGCTCTGGTGGCCCGCCGCTGATTGAATGCGAAAACGAAGGGAACAACATGCGTGTTGATGCAGTGCGGGCTTTTCTGGCCCGTCATGGTCTGGAACAAGCCTATAGCGAATTTGACGTTTCAAGTGCTACGGTTGAGTTGGCCGCACAGGCCATAGGCTGCGAACCGGGGCGCATTGCCAAGAGCCTTTCCATCTGCGTAAACGACACGCCCATGGTGCTGGTTGTGATGGGCACGGCCCGTCTGGACAACCGCAAATTCAAGGATGCCTTTCACTCCAAGGCCCGTTTTATCAAGCCCGAAGACCTCGAAGCCCAAGTGGGGCATCCCATGGGCGGCGTTTGTCCCTTTGCCCTGCCAGAGGGCGTTGCCGTGTATCTGGATACGAGCCTAAAGCAGTTTGACCCTGTGTACCCGGCAGCGGGGGCGCCCAACAATGCCGTGCGGCTTACGCTTGAAGAGCTGGAGCGCGTGACCGGCGGTACATGGGTAGACGTGTGCAAGGGACAGGAAGCCTGATTTTTGCGCTCAGGCGAACGTAGCACCACACGGCATGAGATATGCCAGATTGTTCTGTGGTTCAGCGGGCGCTGCGCTTTATACATGCCGCACACGTGGCGTTTAGGGCCTGTTTTTGCTCAAGGGCGACCGTTTGCACTACAGTGTGTCAGCAGCTTACAGGCCAAAGCCGCCGCCACCGCCAAAGCCGCCTCCGCCGCCGCGCCGCTTGTGGCACGCACCCATGCCGCAACGCGTGCTCTGCCCGTCACACAGTTCATAATCCCCGCCTTCAATGCGTAACAGCTTGCCGTTGACCAGCGAATCGGCCAGTTTTTTGCGCGCCTCGGCATAAATGCTCTGCACCGTTGTGCGGGCAATGCGCATCTTTTCGGCGCAGGCCTCCTGATTCATGCCTTCAAGATCAATGAGGCGCACAGCCTCATATTCATCCACAGTCATAATGACAGGCTGCGGCATTTCAGGGGCGGCCTGACCCAACCCCGGTACAGGCCCGAAACTGCGGTTTTCAGGCAGGCAGCAGACTTTGCGCCATTTTTTTGGTCTTGGCATGTAATCCTCTCTGGGGCCGCCCAGCGCGCGAAATCGGCGTTGTGTGCCCGGACGGCCCTTGTTCATTCATGTGCGGGTACTTTAGCTGTTATTGTCCGTGCCGTCACTGCCCGGCGCAGAGCCCGCACCGCAGCTATCGGTCTGATTGGCGGGGGCCATGCCACGGCCCATCCCCTTGCCCTGGCGCATGCCTTGCCCCATGCCCCCTTGCTGGCCGTTCATGCCACGGTTACGAGCCCTGTTGTTTTGCCTTTGACCGTGGCGGCAGCAGCGCCCTTGGCCTGCGCCCATGCCTGCGCCCATGTTAGCTGCCTGTCCGGCAGTCATGCCCGCTGCCTGCCCGTTTTCAGAGTTATTGGCCGCGCTAGCTTCTGCCGCGTTGCGCATGCCGCCGCCCCTGTTCATGCATTGACCCATGCCGCGTCCAGAGCGCGAACCCATGCCGTTAGGCCCGGTGTGATCGAAATTAGGCATGTGATACTCCTTGGGTTGTTGTTATTGACATATGTCATAAATAGGAGTATGCCTGATTCTGACATATGTCAATAACAAAGACTCAGGCAAGGGAAATTTGTCTGAAAAAAATGCTTCTGAAAGCAGATCATCCTGAGAAGGAAAAGCATCATGAGTGATTGCGACCATCAGTGTGGAAGCTGTGGCGAAAGTTGCGGCGAACGTAGCGAAGCGCAGCAGGATTTTAGCATCAAACCGCATGCAAAAAGCCGCATCGGCAAGGTCATAGGCGTTGTGAGCGGCAAGGGCGGCGTGGGCAAGTCGCTGGTAACCTCGCTGCTGGCCGTGGCTTTGACCCGGCAGGGCAAGCACTGCGCCATTCTAGACGCTGATATTACCGGCCCCTCCATTCCCCGCGTGTTTGGCCTTACTGGCAAGGCCCATGTGGAAGGTGACGGCCTTGTGCCTGAACGCAGCAAGGGCGGGGTGGACATCATGTCCATGAATCTGCTGCTGCCCGGTGATTCAGACGCCGTACTGTGGCGTGGCCCCATCATTGCCGGTGCGGTCAAGCAGTTCTGGTCAGACGTAGTTTGGCGCGATGTGGACTACATGTTTGTGGACATGCCTCCCGGCACGGGCGACGTACCGCTGACCGTTTTTCAATCCCTGCCGGTGGACGGCATTGTGATTGTGACCTCGCCGCAAGAACTGGTGAGCATGATCGTACAAAAGGCCATTGATATGGCCCGGCAGATGAATATTCCCATTATTGGGCTGGTAGAAAACTATTCGTACTTCAAATGCCCAGATAACAACAAGGAATACAAGATATTTGGCGAGAGCCACATAGACGCCGTGGCCCAGCGGCACGGGCTTAAGGTTCTTGCCCGTCTGCCCATTGATCCCGCGCTGGCAGCGGCTTGCGATAAGGGCGCCATTGAAGCCGTGGACGAGCATTTTATGGACGGTGCGCTGGCCGTGATTGCCAATATGTGATTGGTATGCGCAGCCATGTGCTAGAAGGGGCGGGGGCTGTAGGCTGCCGCCCCTTTTTGGGCATTTTTACGTTACGCTGCTGGCACAAGATACCGTTTTTGTAAAAAAGGGTGCATCTTTACCTTTGGCGGCATGTATGGTTATGGTTACCCAAACCAAGGAGCAACCATGCGTACCTACCAACAGTTTATCAACGGTAAATTGGTTTCCCCCACAGGATTTGCAGTTATAGAGGTAGAGAACCCCTCTACCGGCGAAATAATGGCCCAGACCCCCAACGGCGGTAAGGAGGACGGGCTGGCCGCCTTGGCCGCAGCCCACAAGGCGCAGAACGCTTGGGCGGCGCTGCCAGCGGTTGCGCGGGCAGGGTATCTGAAAAAAATGGCCAACCTGATCCGCAAACACAGGCTTGAACTTGGCCGTATTCTTGCCGAAGAGCAGGCCAAAACCCACCCCCTCGCCCAGATCGAAATTGACCTGACCGCAGAATATTTTGACTACTATGCCGGTTGGGCGCGCATCTATGAAGGCGAAATCATTCAGAGCGACCGCCCGCGCGAAAACATACTGCTCTACCGCAGACCCATAGGCGTTGTGGTGGGCATCTGCCCGTGGAACTTCCCCTTCTTTGTCATGGCGCGCAAGGTTGCGCCCTCGCTGTTGGTGGGCTGCACCACGGTCATCAAGCCCAGCAGCATAGCCCCAGCCACGGTCATGCACTTTGCAAGCCTGCTGGGCGAAATTGACCTGCCCGCTGGCGTGCTGAACTTTGTGACCGGCGGCGGCAGCACCTTGGGCGAAACCTTGTCCTCCAGCTCCATGACCGACATGGTCAGTCTGACCGGCAGTGTGGAGGCGGGCCAGCGTATCATCACCGCCGGGGCGCACAACATCACCAAGGTTTCGCTGGAACTGGGCGGCAAGGCTCCGGCCATTGTCTGCGCCGATGCCGACATGGAGCTGGCCGTCAAGGCTGTAACCGCCTCGCGCACGGTGTTTAGCGGGCAGGTCTGCAACTGCGCCGAGCGCCTGTATGTGCACGAAAGCGTGGCAGATGTCATTGCCGAAAAGCTGGCCGCAGCCTTTAAGGCCGTGCGGCTGGGTAATCCCTTTGACGAACCCGCCCCGGACATGTGCAGCCAGATCAGTGCCGAGCACCTTGCCAAGATCGACGGCATGGTCAAGCGCGCTAAGGCTGAAGGCGCAGAGGTGGTTACCGGCGGTGCGCCAGCCGAGCGTGGCAATGGGTATTTTTACACACCAACATTGCTGCGCAACTGCCAGCAGCATATGGAAATTGTGCGTAACGAGGTCTTTGGCCCGGTGCTGCCCATGCTGACCTTCCGCGAGCTGGATGAGGCTATGGAACTGGCCAACGACTGCGACTACGGCCTCACTTCGTCCATCTACACCACCAACGTTTCCACTGCCATGGAGGCCGTGAACCGCCTGAAGTTTGGCGAAACCTATGTGAACCGCGAAAACTTCGAGGCCATGCAGGGCTTCCACGCCGGGTGGCGCAAGTCGGGCATTGGCGGTGCGGACGGCAAGCACGGCCTTATGGAATACCTGCAAACGCAGGTGGCCTACATTCAGTATTAGCGGGCAAGCAGCCGCACCAGCGCAAAAAAAGGCCCCTCAGTGAGGGGCCTTGCTGCATTCTATAGGGGGGCGCTGCCTACTTGGTAAACAGAATAAGGGCCACCATCTTGAGGTCGGTTGTGCCGGTGTTGAGCAGACCGTGGCTTTCGCCGTCGTTGCAAACGGTCACGTCGCCAGCCTTGACGGTGGCTTCCACGCCGTTGTCGTTGTACAGGCCCTCGCCCTCAAGGATGTAGTAGATTTCCATTTCGCCGTTGTGCTTGTGGTTGCCCACGGCACAGCCGGGCTTGAGGGTACCGATGTTGAACAGGCGGCCCTTGCTGGCAAGGCCGTTTTCGTTAACGATCTTGGTAAAGTGTACTGCACCCGGCCCGCCGAAAAGTTCTTTTTCAAAGCATTCCAGGGCGTCTGCGCGGTTGATCATGGTCGTCTCCTGTGGTTCAGGCGCGTCTGCGCCGGTTAGAGCTGTGCGGAGAGAAGTCTCCGTGGTAATGCCCGTCCGGCAACACCCGCGTCATAACCGGGCATTGCTGCGGCGATTACCGGCGCGGGAGGCGCTTAGTTGTTGTTATCGTCGTCATCCCCGTCGTCGGGGGTGGCGGTTTTTTTGTCATCCGGCTTTACGGCCTTGGCGGCGGCGGGCAAGATCCTGCGCGGGCGGCGCGCCGCACGCCGCTTGCTTACGCGGGGTTCTGCCGAGGGCAGGGGAGCCTTGGTACGCGGCGGCAGTTCCTTGATGTTAATATCAAGCTGCGGGAAGGCAATTTCAATGCGCTGTTCGCGGAATTCCCGTTCTATTTCCACCCGAATATCAGAGGCAGTGGAAACCGCCACGTCGTAGTCGCGTACCCAGAACTTCAGGCTGAAATCAAGCGTGCTGGCGCCAAAATCGGCAAAGGCCACACTTGGCGGTGGATACTTGAGCACATTGCTGTTGGCATTGGCCGTGGCCAGCAGAATTTTCATAACCTGATCGGCGTCAGTGCCGTAGGCCACGCCGATTTTGATTTCGCGGCGTACCGTGCGGCTGTTGCGCGTCCAGTTGATGAGGCGGCTGGCCACAAATTCAGAGTTGGGGACAATAATCAGGGCATTGTCAAAGGTTTCCACCATGGTGGCGCGCACGCTGATTTTGCGCACGCGGCCCTGTGTGCCGCCCACTTCCACCACATCGCCCGCCTGAAGGGTTCGGCTAAAGATAAGTATCAGACCCGACAGGAAGTTGTTGACGATGGTCTGCATGCCAAAGCCGATACCGACGGAAAGACCACCGGCTACCATGGCGAGGTTGCTGAGTTCCATGCCCACGGCCCGCAGGGCAAACAGGCCAAAACAGCACCACAGGGCGTAGGTAAAGGCTGTTTGCATGGGCGGAATAAGTGTGGCGTCGATGGCAACGCCCTGCTTGGGCAGACGGGCCAGAAAGCGCGAGCCCATGCCCACGGCGGTGCGGGTAAGAAAAAACAGGGTAATAATAAGCAGCAGGTGCACCACGTTAAACTGTGTTGCCCCCACGTTTACGCCCCGCAACACATAGTGCTGCAACAGGTGCATGCCACCGGGCAGTGTGCCCACCCACTGCGAAACACCCACAAAGGCCGCCACCAGCACCACTGGGGCAGAAAGCGCCACCGCAAGGTGAGCCAGTGCGGCGCGCACGCCTTCTTGCGGCAGCCTGTCGTTGAGGGTGCTAACAAGGGCCATGCCGCCAAGGCAAAGTTGCAGGGCTAGCGAGCACGAAACAAAGAGCAGGTACAGCACCATGCTGTAGATGTGCAGCCCGGCCAGAGTCAGCACAAGGCAGATCCACAGCACAAGGGGTTCGCATTCCAGCACGCTGGTTTCCACATGCATGGGGCCAAGATCAAGCTTGGGCCTGCGGTGCTGGCGTATGATGGAAACAATCACAATACACAGCCAGATAACCAGCACCAACGGCTGGGTAAGCGGCAGGTAGAGCAGCACATACGAGCAAAGAGTGGGCTGAATGAGTATCCAGAAGGGCGGTTTTTGCTGCGGTACTTCCGGGTATTTTAGCAGACGCAAGTCCCAAGCCAGATGGATTTGGGCCACAATGAGGCACAGGTTGCCAACGGCCAGAAACAGGCGGAAAAACTCGCCCGTCGAAGATACAGAACTGCCCAGCAGGGCCAGCCCCACGCACAGCCATGGCAAACTGACCCTGAAGATATGCCGCACGGTGGTGTTGGTTTCGTGCGCGGCCCAGCGGCGGTACAGCAGGGTGGTGAGCACGCCGGTGAAGAGCAGGCACACCACAAAGCGCAACACAGCCGTGCCCCAGCGCTGCATGGTAACGGGTATTTCGACCGGCAGACGCAAAATCATGCCTTGCGCAGAATAGTGCATCTGCCGCCCAAAGTCGGCCCAAGCATCGGGGCTGAGCCAAGGCACGGGGCTTTGCAGATAGTAGTTTTTCCACAGCAGGGGAATCTGCGCGTTGATTTCGTCCTGCATTTTTTCCAGCCGCTTGATAAGGGCCAGTGCAGGGGCAAGGGCAGAATCGTACTGCGCCATAACGGCTGTGAGCCGTAGGCGGGTGAGTACTATAGTTTTGGCGTAGTCCTGCATTTCGGGGCTCAGGCTGCCATCGTGCAGGTCTTCGGGCATGCTGTCGGCCAGATAGCCCACGCGTTCCAGCAGGGCTTGCACTTCTGTGCGCGCGACCATAACCGGGTCGATGACCTTGCGCAGGTCAAGCACCGTGGAGGTAATGCGCCGGCTCACGGCCTCTACAGGGTTGGGCCAGTTTTTATAGGTATTGAGCAGCACCAGCAGACGCCGTGCTTCTTCCATGAAGGGCTGCACCTTTTCGCTCAGATTCTTTGAGCGCTGGGCAAAGGAATCGCCCATGACGGTGGCCTTTTGGGTGATTTCGTCGAGCATGGCCTTTTGGCCGCTCCAGACCATTTCCCACGGGTCGCGCAGGGGCAGGGTGGGAATGGGGGCCTCGCCTTCCTTGGGATCGACAGGCTTGTCGTCTGTTTTGGCATCAGCCTTGGCATCGGCTTTCGCGTCGGCCTTGGAGTCGGGCTTGGCAGCGGGCTTGTCCTGCTTGTCGCTCTTGGGCGCATCTTTTTTGCCGTTATCGGCAGACTTGGTCGAATCCGCCTTGCCAGCGTCCTGCTTTGGGGTATCTGGCTTGGTGGTATCGGGCTTTGCCGCGTCAGCCTTGGGTGCGTCAGCCTTGGATGCATCTGGCTTGGATGCATCTGGCTTGGTTGCGTCGGACTTTGCCGCGTCAGCCTTGGATGTGTCAGCCTTGGATGTGTCTGGCTTGGATGCATCTGGCTTTGCCGAGTCTGGCTTAGCGGCATCGGTTTTGGGAGCGTCCTGCTTGGTGGCGGGGGTCGATTCCGCTGCGTAGGCGGCGGGAGAGGCCAGGGCACAGCACAGGGCCAGTAAAAAGGCGATGAGCAGCTGTTTGGGTGCGTGCATGGAATCCTCAGATTACAGTCTGTTGTCTTGGAACGGTAGCAGCACTTCCATACGTCAAGACGGTGCGTTTGAAAAGGGCGCGGTCTTTACAATGCGGCGGGCGGGCGGCATAATTCCGGCATGAAAACAGGCATGAATTCCTCGGCCCACGAGCCGCAAAGCGCTGCCCACATCCCGCCCACCCTGCCGCACATGCCGCAAGGCGAGCTGTCCGTGGCCCTTTTGCGCCACGATGCCTACACCGCACCCGCCCTGCGCACGGCAGTGGGGCAGGTGATGGACGCGGCCCGCCTGACAGAATATTACCCCCTGCGCCCCGGTGCCCGCGTGCTGGTCAAGCCCAATCTGTTGATGGCAAAGCACCTTGCCTGCACCTCTTCTGAGGTAGTGGCGGCAGTATGCGCTTGGATTATGGACCACGGCGCGAAGGTGCGCGTGGCCGATTCGCCGGGGTTTGGGCGTGCGGTTACGGTGGCACGCGCCGTGGGGCTTGAGGCTGCCCTGCGCCCCATGGGGCTTGAGGTGGAAGAAATCGGCCCCGCAGAGCCCCTGCCCTTGCCCCTAGAGGGCGAGGCAGCGCAAAAGGCGGGTTTTCAGACGGGCGGTTCGCGCTTTCATGTGGCGCGTCTGGCCATGGAAAGCGATTTGATCGTATCCGTGCCCAGAGTCAAGGCACACGCCCAGATGCTGGTGACGCTCTCTGTCAAAAACTGTTTTGGCTGCGTGCGCGGTTTGCACAAGGCTGTGGCCCATGCCCGCGAGGGGCGCGACCCCAAGTTTTTTGCCGATTGTCTTGCTGCCCTGTGGGCCGCATTGCCACCCGTGGCCGCAGTGGCCGACGGAATTACGGCTATGCACATGACAGGGCCGAGCAACGGCAAGCCTTTTGCCTTGGGGCTGCTTG
This sequence comes from uncultured Desulfovibrio sp., assembly GCA_964413315.1. Lineage (GTDB taxonomy): Bacteria > Desulfobacterota > Desulfovibrionia > Desulfovibrionales > Desulfovibrionaceae > Desulfovibrio. The sequence goes on from CAYPRZ010000018.1 coordinate 9,644, forward strand.
GGGCCAGCGCCTCGGCTGTTGCTCTAGACGAAGCCATATACGCCGTGCTGGGCCTGAACCCGCAGGATGTGCCGCTGGGGGCCGCTCTTTGTCGCCGCAAGGCATGGGGTTGTGCTGTGGCGGGCGCACAGGCAAGCTATCCTTGCAACAGCCCGGCTGATTTTTGTGCCGCTGGCTTTCAGTTGCCCGCCGAGCTTTCGCATACGTCGTTTCATCCGGCCCGATTTGTTCAAAGCTGTTTTCGCCGTATTTTTGCGGCGTTAAAAAAATAAGAGCCAAGGAGCCTGTTATGGCCAAGATTCTCCCCGGAGAAACCGATATTTACGCCATCACCGATGCCGGTCTTTCGCTGGGCAGACCTCTGGAAGAGGTAGCCTCGGCCCTGCTGGGCGCTGGCGTGCGTATTTTGCAATACCGCGAAAAAAAGCTGAAAGCCGGGGCCATGCTTGAAGAGTGCCGCCTGCTGCGGCGGCTGACCGCCGAGGCTGGAGCCTGCTTTATAGTCAACGACCACATTGACATTGCCATGCTGGTAAAGGCCGACGGCGTGCACGTGGGGCAAGAGGATCTGCCAGTCCCCGAAGTGCGCAGCCTTGTGGGGCCGGATATGATCATTGGTCTTTCAACCCACATGCCGGAACAGGCCCGTGAGGCCCGCAGCCTTGGTGCTGATTATATCGGTGTGGGGCCCATATTTGCCACCAAGACCAAGGAAGATGTGGTAGCCCCCGTGGGGTATGACTATCTGGACTGGGTGAGCGGCCACGCCGACCTGCCCTTTGTGGCCATTGGCGGCATCAAGCAGCACAATATAGCGGAAGTGGCCCGCCACGGCGCGCGCTGCTGCTCGCTGGTGAGCGAGCTTGTGGGCGCGCCCGACATCCGCGCCAGAGTGGCCGCAGTGCGTAATGCCATGCGCGAGGGTATGGTGGGCTGATAAGGTCTGTTTTTCAACTTTGCCATAAAAAAAGGGCATCACACGTTTGTGGCGTGTGGTGCCCTTGATGTATTTTGCGCAAAGGGGTGGCGTTTATTGCAGCGCCTGACCCACAGCCCTGTGGTAGCCGCGCATGCGCTGGCCCTCAAGGCGAGAGCGTTGCAGCTGCGACCGAATATCAGTGTGCGCCTTGGTGGCAAGTGCCGTAAGTTCATCCTGCACGCGGGCCAGTTCAAGCAGGTGCGCCCGGTATTCATCGGCCTGACTGTCGTCCAGCATATGCCAAGCCATGCTGGTCACTTCGCCCCGCCTTTCGGCGAGTTCAACAGCCTTGTCGTATGCGCCGCCCTCAAGTGCCGCCATTTCCTGACGGGCGAGGTTAAGCGCTTCATCCAAAAGGCATACGCCCTGACTCATACGAGCTCCTGCGGCCCTACTGGGCCATGTGTTCAATAACCTGTTTGTGCAGCGTTTCGCTGGTTTCGCGCCAGTCGTTGCACAAGGGAATGAATTCGTATTCAAGCAGGTCGGCCAGCAGAATCCAGTCTTCGTTTTCCAGCACGTCACCCATTTCAGAGAGCATGTTGGAGAATTTTTCTGTTTTCTCGGCAAAGTCGGGCAAGGCACCGTTGGTGTAGCGTGCGCGCAGCTCGCCAAGCATGCCCATGAAGTCGCGGGTCACGTCCAGCAGGTCTTGGAAAAGTTCGAGAGCGTCGGTATCGGAGGCGGCACGGAACAGCCGGGCCACTTCGCGTGCGCCGTGGCCCATCATCTGCGCAACCTTGCCCATTTCAGCCGACATTTCCACGGCCATTTCGGCCACGGGTACAGAACGCACCTCGATGGAAGAAATATCAGAGCAGTCGATGTCTTCGGCCTGATGGGGGTAGATTTCGGAAAACGCTTCGTTGTTGACCAAAACGTCAGTCACAACGCGGTTGACCATCTTGTCGTCCTGAATAACGTCCTTGAGCAGTTCCTCAAGGTTGGCAAAGGTAGCAATGCTTTTTTCGCTTTGTGCGCCGTCGATGATTATCATTCCAGTTCCCCTCCTCTCCCCCGCAGGGAAGAATTTACCGTAATGTGGTATGTCATGGATTAAGCAAATGGCGTGCCATTTGCGTATTTATCACGCCAATCAGTGAGTTGCGCCCCAAGGTGGGTAGTAAGTGCCAGCAGGTCGTCCAGACGTTCCCCACGCTCCTGACGCAACTCTCGCCAAAAAGCGCCCAGTGAACGCAGCTCCGGGCAGGCATCAAGCACTGCCTGAAGGCGCTCGCAGTTGCGCAAAAATAACTGTCCCGCCTTGGGGGTTTTTCCCAGCAGTTGACCCTGTTGTGTAAGAATGTCGAAAAGTTGGATAGCTTGATCCAGAGTGGTGAGCATGCGCTGCGAAAACAGGGGCGAATAAGCATTCGTCTGTGCAGCGGCGGCTAAAGGCGTTTGCTGGGGCGGCACGGTACTGTTTTGTTCCGCGCTGGCCGTGGAATTTGCTGCGGATCGCGCACTATTGGGGCTGTCCAAATCGTCAAGTATCTGACGCCAAAAAATCCTCTGCTGGGCAAGCCATTGGCTGCGGTCTTCTGCCGCATGGGCCGAAAGGCAGCGCACGGTCATAAAGTCCTGCCCGTCCAGTTCTGTCTGCCACACACGGGCCTCGCGGCCTACCGTATCCAGTGGCGCGGCGTCCCAGCGGCCTGTGTCGAGCCATTCAAGGGCAAGGGCCTCCACAGTGTGCGGGCGAATATGGGTCACACATGCCAGATTGTTGGGGCAGGGCCTTCCAAATGGGCAAGGGTGGCAGGGTAGGGCAGGCTCAAGGCAGCAGCAGCCCGGCAGATAGGGGCCGGTGTCACAAGGTTGGGCCGTTGCCAGAAAAATTGCCAGACAGTGCACTCCCAAGCCCGCAGCAAGGTGCATTGTGCCCGTATCGTTGGTAAACAGCAGGCGCGAGCGGCGCAACAGAGCCGCCAGTTGTGTAAGGTCTGTTTTGCCCACGGCATTAACAAAGGGGCCCTGAGCCTGTTTGGCATAGGCCTCGGCCAGCGGTCTTTCGGCTGGCGAGCCAAGCAGAACAGGGCAGAGCTTGCGTTTGTGCCACAGGTTGTCGCCCACGGCTGCAAAATACTGTGCGGGCCACTGACGCCGCTCTTCGCTGGCGCCCAACTGCATGGCCACAAAGCCTGTGGCGTCTGCCGGGGCTGTTGCCAGCAGGGCGTCCGCCGCTGCAAGTGCCTCGCACGGGGGATCGGCAAGGCGCAGACGCGGCTGCTGGCCTGTTTCGTGCTGGTGGCGGCAGGCCCCCACCATGCGGAACATATCCACAATATTGAACGGTGCGCTCTGGCGGTTGGCCGTGGCGCTGTTTAAAAATGTGGCCCAGATGCCCCTGTTTTGACCAAAGCCGTGGGCATCAAGGGCAAAGCCGCGCAAGTCTGCAGTGCCGCCCGCCACAAGGCCCGCCAGCAAACGGGCAGGCAGGGTGGCGGTGAGGTTTACCACGCAGTTTGGCTCCGCCCCGGCACGAATGGCGCGTGCGTATTCCAGCAGCCGGGCTGCGGCGCTGCGCCAGTCTTTGTCCATGTCGGCCATAAGGCGCGCGCCGGGCAGGGGCCAGGCTCGTTCCACATGGCGCATAAGGGGCAGGGCGCTGGAAAAGTTGTCCAAGCACACCAGATGCACGCGTCTGCCCTGACGGTGCAGGTCTTCAATCAGGGGCTGGCATTGCAGCAGATCGCCAAACCGCGTCAGGTTAATGACTACTGTGCAGCCAGCTCCAGCTTGGGCGCAGCCATGCTGTGCCGTATCTTCCGCAGGGGTCGTGGTGGGCATCTGTCAAATACCCTATGCCAGCGAGGAGTTTTTGCCGCCGTTCAACATGTTCAGGGCAAGGGCTTTTTCCTGCTTGAAGCGGTTGGCTACCGCAGCCTGAATATTGCTGTCTGACGAGCCAAACTGGCCCACGCGGATGTTGTACACATTGTTGATAAGGTTGCGCTCGTATGCCGGGTCAGACGGGCTGCCGCTCATGTTGTGGGCGCGCTCAAAGATGCGGGCCGCACCTGATGGGCCGTGCTGCACGGATGTGCTCCAGATAACCTCGCGCATGGCCGTGGATATTTTGTTTGGGTTCAGGCCGGTTCGTTGCGCAATGGAGTCCAAGGCCGGTTTGTAGTGGCTTTGATGAACAAAGGCCTCTTGAAGATCCTCAAATCGTTCAGGCTGTTCGTTGGCAATGGCACGCCATGTATCCGGCATGGCCCCCTTGCGGCTGCCTGTGTTGCCAGGGCCAGAGGCCCGCAACCGGCTTGAAAGTTCCGGGGCTTCGGTGTCCAGAAAATCCAGAAAATCCTTCAGGCTGCCCGCACGGGACGAGACCTGATATTTGCCGTAAGATGTGCCGCCCACGCGGTCGTAGCCCACGGCGGCAATGCCGTCGCTGCCGGATTCAAACCGGGCAGAAAGCTGGCCCAGTTCTACATCCTCCACCTTGTGCGCGGCCTTGGTGCGGTTTTGAACCGGGGGGCGCGAGTGCACAAAGTCGCCCATGTTGAGGCCTTTGATGCGGCCATCCATGGCGCTGGTCATGGAGCGCAGATGCCGGGCTGTGCCCATGCTGCGGGCCAGATCAAGGGTAGAATTGCCGCCAGATACGGTTTGCATAAGGCTGTCGATGGCCTTGGTCTGCCGCATGTCGGTTTCTGCCTTGGTAAATACCTGCGTGCGCATGAGATCGCTGGGCGAGCGCCCGGCCAAAACCATGCCGTGCTGGCCGCCAATGCCGCCTATGGGCATGCCCGTGCGTTGGGCTTCTTGGCCGCTGGCGGTTTCCGCATTGGTGGTCTGACCATTCATAATGCTGGCGAATGACGCGGAATTTCCGGTCGGCATATTCGCCTGGCGGCGCGGCATGGCCCCTTGGGCGGGCTGCGCGTCAGATGGTGGACGGATCAGAAAATTGGAAAGTGCCATGTGTTCCTCCTGCGGGGCTGCTGCCGCGCACAGAGGAAAAAGCAAGTACAGTGCCAATATTTGATATGCGCAGAAATACGCCAGTTTATGCGGCTGCCATTACGGGGCCGCCGGAATGCTGACACCTGCTGCCACAAAAAAAGGGCCGTCCAACTATGGACAGCCCAAATTTTTCAAGGCCCCTCCAGCGGGGTATTGCCGCAACGTTTGTTTTTACGGAGTGCTGGTGGGTTGCGGGCTATCCTGCCCCGCAGTGGCGTGGATATGGGTGGCCAGTTCCTTGCCCATGGTTTCTGCAAACACGGGCGGCACGCCTTCGCCTTTGAATTCCTGATGCGCCAGTAAGCCAATACGCATCTGGCTGCTGGCAACGGCATTGCGTTTTGAAATGCTTTTGAGTTTCGTGCGGTTGGGCTGCTGGGCGGTGGGCACATTGCGCTGCACCAGCAGCACATCGGCTACCAGAGCTGTGCTGCCCCTGCCGCTGAGCTGTGAGGGGGTGTCGTAGCCTGCGGTCACCATTTGCCTAACGCTTTCTGGTGCTGCAACCCCGGCAGAGAGCACCACAACCTGAAGGATATAGCCCGCCTCACTGGGGTTGGGCACAACAGTAAAGCCCTGCCGTTGCAGCCAAGCTTCGGTCTGGGCGCGCAAGCCAAACAGTTTGTTTGTATTATCGCGCACATTTACATAAACAGCAGGGTGAATGTTTGCGTCGCTTTCCGGTTGCTCCAGTTGGCCTTGGCGCAGCACTTCTACGCGCGCGTTATCGGCTGACTGGCGCACGCAACCGCACAGGGTTGCAAAAAGCACGCAGAGCACCAGAATATAACGGATAAAGGACATACAACTCCTCGGATATGCCGCAGCCAGACTGGCGCGGAGTTTTTTTCGGGGGGAAATTATGAATACTGACCAGTGGCGTTGGGCGCAGCTGGTGTGGGGGTTGTGTTAGCGCAAAATCAGAAGCGCAGAGAGTCCAGAATTTTGCGGCTTAGGGTGTCCTCAAGGGCGGGCGCAATTTCTTCCTTGCCCATGTTGGCCCCTTCGGCGCGCACAGTGGTGCGGTGCATGTCAGATTCTGCTGGTTCGCGGCCATTGTGGCCAACGCCCACCAGTGCATTCATGCCCCACATCTTGCTTTTGCCAGAGCTGTCGAGCAGTGCAACGCCAAGGCCCAGTGCCGCGCCAGCGCTTGCTCCCCAAGCCAGACCGCTTCTGCCGCCGGTGGCTCCGCCAAGCAGTGCGCCCAGCATGGCCCCGGTAGCAGTGCTGCCAAGCGCATGGCCCGCGTTGACAGGCGCATTGCGCGAGCCCAGAGGGTAGATGTCTTCTATTTTTACGCGGATAAGCAGATCAGCCTTTTTGGGGGAATCGGCTGGGGTAAGGTCTTTTTCGCTTTGCAAATAGCCCGTGAGCATGGATTCCATGTCTGCGTTAAAGGCAGAGTCGCCGCCGGTAACAGCTACATGCACGGTCTGCCCTTTGCGCACCTGCACGCTTTGCAGGGGGGAATCGGCCGCGCCGCCATTGCCGCCGCCATTGCCGCCAGAAGGGGCCTCGGCATTGGGGCCGACTGGTTGATCCTGCTGCGCGGCGCAGCCCGCGCCAAGGGCGCACAGGGCCAACATGCACAGTAGGGCAGCGAGCTTGAGTGGCAGATAACAGACGCGCATAGGTTTCCTTGCAAAATTAAACAACACTATCATTAATAGCGCAGAACGGCCAACCTGTCCAGTTTTGCCCCTTTGCGTGTCCACCGTGCAGGACAAAAGATTGGAATGGCAATGGGCCGGGACTTGACAAATGCTTCGTACTTGACGCTATTGGTTGTGTCGCGCGTTGCCCCCAGAGGGGTGTGACGGCGTTGCAGTGGGTTTCGGCCAGCCAAACGGCAAGCGCTCAGGCTTATTGTACGGCGCGGTGTGCAAGATTGCATGCGCCGCAGTAGGGCCGCGTTTGGGCCGCACAAAAGAGGCTGTTTGCTGTGGCTGTGGGCCGCAGCCGCAGAGCATACCGCGTGCGCGGTACACTGGGCCGGGCCTTTTATGCCGGCAAGCACGAGATAATCCGAGGGGCAGCATGGGCAAACAGCTTATTATTGTGGAATCACCCGCCAAGGTGAAGACCATCAAGAAGTTTTTGGGGCCGCAGTACATGGTGCAGGCCAGTGTGGGCCATGTGCGCGACCTGCCGTCCAGCTCGCTTGGCGTGGACGAGGCCAATGACTTTGCGCCGCACTATGAGGTTATCGACAACAAAAAGAACGTGGTCAGTGAACTGCGCGCTGCGGCATCCAAGGCCGACACCGTTTACCTTGCCCCCGACCCCGACCGCGAGGGAGAGGCCATTGCTTGGCATGTGGCAGAACTGATCCGCGACAAGGCCAAGGATATAAAGCGCATCCAGTTTAACGAAATCACGGCCAAGGCCGTGAAGGAGGCGCTGGCCAATCCGCGTGAGCTCAACGGGCATCTTTTTGACGCGCAGCAGGCGCGCCGTGTTCTGGACAGGCTGGTGGGCTACAAAATTTCGCCCCTGTTGTGGAAGTCTATCAAGCGCGGCATTTCTGCCGGGCGCGTACAGTCTGTGGCCCTGCGCCTCATTGTGGAGCGCGAGGAAGCCCGCGAAGTCTTTAAGCCCGAAGAATACTGGCTGTTCAAGGCCTTGCTGGCCGCCGCCGTGCCGCCGCCTTTCAAGGCCGAGCTTGCCAAGGTGGGCGGCAAAAAAGCGGTTGTGAGCAATGCTGCCCAAGCGCAGGACATTGAAGACGCCATGGCTGGCAAGCCCTTTGTGGTAGAAAGCGTGGAAGAAAAAGAGCGTGAGCGCGCGCCGCAGCCGCCTTTTATCACCTCTACCTTGCAACAGGCCGCCAACCAGCGTCTTTCGTACACGGCCAAGCGCACCATGAATATTGCCCAGCGGCTTTACGAAGGCGTAGAACTGGGCGACAAGGGCCTCACCGCCCTCATCACTTACATGCGTACCGACTCAACCCGCATTGCCGACGAAGCTCGCGATGCCGCCAAGGCATTTATTGAAGGCAGTTTTGGCAAGGAATATCTGCCCAAACGGGCCAGAGTTTACAAGGCCAAGGGCGGCGCGCAGGACGCGCATGAAGCCATACGTCCCGTTGATGTGAATATCACCCCCGATGAGGTCAAACCCCACCTGCCGCCAGAGCAGTACAACCTGTACAGGCTCATATGGGCGCGTTTTGTGGCCTCGCAGATGGCCGGTGCACGCTTTCACGATACCACAGCCACAATCTCGTGTGCCCACACCCAGTGGAAGGCCAAGGGCGAGCGTTTGCTGTTTGCCGGTTTTTTGGCGGCCATGCCGCGCGGCAAGGAAGAAACCGACGCAGAACTGCCCCCCCTGGCCGCGGGTCAGACCCTCACGCTTGAAAAGCTTGATAAGGAACAGAAGTTCACCCAGCCCCCGGCCCGTTTTAGCGAAGCAAGCCTTGTGCGCGAGCTGGAAGAGCTGGGCATTGGGCGTCCTTCCACCTACGCGGCCATTATTTCTACCTTGCAGGACAGGGAATACGTGAGCCTCAAGGAGCGCCACTTTGTGCCCACTGATCTTGGGCGCGTGGTGTGCAGCCAGCTTGTGGAACATTTTGGAAAGCTTATGGACGTTGGGTTTACCGCCCAAATGGAAGAAAATCTGGATAAGGTGGCCGACGGTCAGGAACAGTGGGTTGAGCTGTTGCGCCGTTTTTCGGAGGACTTTAATCCTACCTTGGCGGCGGCTTCTAAAAATATGAAGAGCCTCAAGGGCGGTATGCCCGCCAACCTGCCGTGCCCGGAATGCGGCAAGGATCTGCTAATCAAGTTTGGCAAGGCCGGGGCCTTTTTGGCCTGTTCCGGCTACCCAGAATGCCGCTACACCAGCAATTTTGAGCGGCTGGAAGACGGAACGGTAGAAGCCGTAGCGCAGGAAAAGCCCCAGTACGAAGTAGTGGGCGTATGCCCGCAGTGCGGCAAGGATCTTGTGATCAAAAAATCCCGCACGGGCAGCAGCTTTATTGCCTGCACCGGCTACCCGGATTGCAAGCACGCCGCCCCCCTCTCCACGGGGGTGCCGTGCCCGCGTTGCGGCAAGGGCTCGCTGGTGGAAAAAAGCACCAAGCGTGGCAAGATATTCTACTCCTGCGACCAGTACCCCCAGTGCGATTTTGCCCTGTGGGAAAAGCCCGTGCCCGGCCCCTGCCCGCGTTGCAATTCCCCTTATCTTGTAGAAAAGAAAAGCCGCGACGGCACCAAGGTTATTTGCCCGGTCAAGGGCTGCGGCTTTGTGAAGGAGGAAGGGGATGGCTAAAAAAGACAGCGACAGTAAGGCTCTTGCCCTCACGGACCAAGGCCCGTCAGGTACGCCAGAAACTCTGGTGACTACCCCGTGGGAAGACACCCTTGAAGCAAGGGTGGCAGACTTGCTGCACGCTGATGAACCCGCCGCGTTGGTTACCGTGGTAAGCCGCACCGGTTCAGCCCCGCGCGATACAGGAACCCGCGCCCTGCAAACCCGTAACGGATTTGAAGGAACCGTGGGCGGTGGCCTGCTTGAGGCCCGCGCCATGGAGGCCGCACGCGGCAGTCTTGCCAGTGCTGTTTCTGCCCGCGTCTCTGTTGACATGAGCGGTTTTGCGCCCAACAGCGACATGATTTGCGGCGGGGGTATGGAGGTGCTTTGCGAGGTTCTTTCGCCCCGTCAGGCCGAAATTTTTGCCTTTGCGGCTCAAGTGCTGCGTCAGGGGGGCCGGGGGGTGTGGCTGGTGGAGCTGCGCAACGATGGTGTTTCGTTGCATGGCGAGGCAGAAAACCCCCTGCGCCATCTGTATGTTGATGCCCTGCCCGATGCCTCCATGACAGAAGCTGCCCTGCCTGCAGGCGTGGGCCTTGGCCTTGATGGTGTGCAGCCCCTGCTTGATGCCCGCAAGGGCAAGCCGGGGCTGGTAGAGCATGAGGGCCATGTTTTTTATGTGGAGCCGCTGGCTGCGCCGCCGGTGCTGCTTTTGTGCGGCGGCGGGCATGTTTCGCTAGAGGTGGCCCGCCTTGCCCATGCCTGTGATTTTGTGGTGGACGTGGTGGACGACCGGGACGAGTTTTCCAACGCTGTGCGTTTTCCCATGGCGCGTCGCTGTCTGGTGCTGCCGGGGTACGAAAATCTTGTGCAGTCTTGCGGCATAGGGCGCAGGCACTATGTGGCAATCGTTACGCGCGGGCACAGTTTTGACCGTGAGGTGCTGGCTCAGGCGCTGACCAGCCATGCGCAGTATGTGGGCATGATCGGCAGCAAAACCAAGCGCGAAAAGGTGTATGCGGCCCTGCGCAAGCAAGGTGTGCCAGCTACGGAACTGGCTGCCGTATGCTGCCCCATTGGGCTTTCCATCGAGGCAGAAACGCCCCAGTAGATAGCCGTTTCCATTGTGGCCGAGTTGCTGGCTGCCCGCGCCGGAACCCTGATGCGTCTGCGCTTTGACGATTAGGGCCTGTTCACACTAGGGCCCTTTTGCCCCCAGCTTGCGTCAGGGAGCCTTTTATTCCAGCCGAGTACCAAGGTGCGCTCTTTCCCCCAAAGGGCTTCCGTTCTGGGCAGGGAACAAAATTTCTCATAGTGTTAACAGCCCCTCTAGGGTAAATTGGCATTGGAAATATTTATCTGTTCTGCGCGGATTTTGAAAAAAACTGTGCACAAAACGCTTGCAGAGGAATATTGCTTTGCCCGTTGTCATGCTGTGGAAGCCCGAACCGCCCATAGGCCAGCCCCTTTGCCGCACCCCTAACCCTCCCCCAAGGCGTTTTGCATGACCCTTTCGATAGTGGCCCTGCTTTTTCTTGCGCTGGTTGGCATTTATCTGAATGCCAGAATGCGTGCGGCCCGTCATTTGCGCATCATTGCAGAAGAAAAGGGTGACATCGCCAAGTCTTCGGGAATGACCGCCAGTATTGGCGTGTTTTACCCCGATGTGAACGTAACAGTCGTTATGGGGGTTTCTGAAGAAATAGGGGCCTGCTATTACCGTGTGCTGCGCGATGGCAAGGTCATCAACCGTAGCCGCATCAATCTGGCCAACATTCGGCGTGTTGAGCTGCTCGTAAACGGCGAGGCCCGCGATGTGGGTATTTCTTCCGTTCAGGCTACCAGCTTTTTAAAAGCCACAGACGTGGCTGGAAAAATACTTTCGCGTTATTCTCCCGCCGATCTGCGCGTCATGCAGCGTGCGGGGCTGCGCATTACCTTTGTGAGCGATATGAGCGATGAGAGGCAGCTGGAGATAACCGTGCTGCGCATGAATGACGAGCGCCACAAGTTTAAGCGGATGGAATTGTTCAAGGATGCAGTGTGGTGGACGGTGTTTTTGGGCAGCGCCAGCGACAATGCCAGACGCATAAAAGAGTACTTTGAAAGCAGTGAAACCCCTGATTCTGAAGGGGAATTTGTGTAAAAAAATATTTAATTATTTCAGTTAGTTACAAGAAATCACCGCGATCTCGCAACTAGCTGTTTTTATTGGATATATTCTTTTTGTGTTTTGGCGTCACCTTCGGGCCCGCGCATTGCTTTTTGGCGTGAACTGTGCTTTTTAAAGGGGTGGTTTGCCGCGATTTTCAATGTGTTGTCAGGCTGGGGCAAATGACGCCCCTACGCGCGTCATGCGGCGCCTGTGTGCGCCCAATTCTTACATGCTGATCCCCCCAGGAACCAGGTTTTATTGATGACCCGTCTCGGTGGCAATTAAGCCGCCGCCGTTACGCCGTGCGTGTTTTGAGCGCCGTGCGCCACGCCCATATGGAGTTATTCATGAGTATCAGACATTTTGCAAAATTTTCTGTTGTATTGGGGCTTTGCCTTGCCCTTGTCGCCTGCGAGAGCGACAAAAAAGGACAGCCCGACATGCGTTTGCCGGTCTCTGCTGTAGAAGTAACCGTGGCCGATGCCTCTTGGCCTAGCCAGTATCAGGCCCAAACGTCGGGTTCGCGCGCCGTTGAAGTGCGCGCCCGTGTGCAGGGCATTATTGAAAAGCGCCTGTACAACGAAGGCGACTTTGTCAAAGCCGGGCAGCAGATGTTTCAGCTTGAGCGCGACACTTACGAAGCTCAGGTGCAGCAGGCTCAGGCTGCGTTTATGAACGCAGATCGTGAATGGAAGCGTATTCGCCCGCTGTATGAAAAGAACGCTGTTTCGCAAAAAGACCGCGATACGGCCCTTTCATCTTACGACAGCGCCAAGGCTTCCCTGCGTCAGGCCAAGATCAATCTGGATTACTGTCAGGTGGTTGCCCCTGTTTCTGGCTACAGCAGCAAGGAAAACTACACCCCCGGCAACTTGGTGAGCAACAATTCGCTGCTCACCTATGTTAACCAGACCGACCCCATGTATATTGATTTTTCCATTGCCGCCCCCGACCGCATGCTGCGCCAGCAGCTTGCAGCAAAAGGCATCCTCGAATTCCCCAAAGACAACCGTTACAAGGCCAAGATTCGCCTGCTGGACGGCACCATGTACGGTTTGGAGGGCGAGGTTACCTTTATCGACAGCCAAGTGCAGCCCACTACGGGTGTTATTAAGGCGCGAGCGGTATTTCCCAATGCCGACGGGCAGATCATGCCCGGCCAGTATGTGCGCCTGTTTGTAGAAGGCGATATTCTTAAAAACGCCATTCTTGTTCCGCAAAAGTGCGTGATCGTGACCCAGAAGGGTACCGTTGTCATGGGATTGGACAAGGAAGACAAGGTTTATCCTATTCCCATCACGGTGACAGTGGCTGTGGGAGATCAATATCTGGTGGGTTCCGGCCTTAAGGGCGGCGAACGCATCATCAGTGAAGGTATCATCAAGGCCCGTCCCGGAACTCAAGTGCGCGTGCAGCAAGCCGGTGGGCAGCAGCCCCAGGATGCCGCGCCCAAGAAGTAGGTAATATATGGCTGTTTCTACAAAGCCGAATTTCTTTTTGCGCAGGCCGGTACTTTCGGCCGTCATATCCATTGTCATAACCCTAGTGGGCGCATTGGCCATGAAGGCTTTGCCCATTGCACAATACCCCGATCTTGTGCCGCCTACGGTCAACGTAAGTGTGTCCTATCCCGGCGCTTCAGCAGAAACCATTGCCTCCACGGTTCTGGCTCCGCTTGAAGTGAACATCAACGGTGTGGAAAACATGCTTTACATGACATCCACGGCCGCTTCGGGTTCTGGTTCGGGCAATATCAACGTGTATTTCAAGTTGGGCAGCGACTCCAATATGGCCTTGGTCAATGTTAACAATAAGGTTAACTTGGCTCAGGCCACCTTGCCGGAAGACGTGCGTAGGCAGGGTGTTACAGTTTTGAAACGTTCGCCCGCCATGTTGCAGGTGTTCTGTTATTATTCGCCCGACGGGCGCTATAGTGACGTGTTCATCCACAACTGGGTTCAGGTCAACGTAGTTGACGAACTCAAGCGCATTGGCGGTGTGGGCGACTGCTCGATATTCGGCAGCATGGACTACTCCATGCGCATTTGGCTGCAACCGGACAAGCTCGCCAAGTACGGCATTACGGCCAAGCAGGTGAGCTCTGCCATTCAGGAGCAGAACTCGCAGTACGCTCCGGGGCGTTTGGGTGACATGCCCACGCCCAATACCACAGAGCTCACATGGCAGATTGACACCCTTGGCCGTTTGCTGACGCCTGAAGAGTTTGGCGAAATCATCATCCGCACCGGGGAAGACAGCGCCATGCTGCGCCTCAAGGACGTGGCCCGTATTGAACTGGGCGGCAAGGATTACAGCGTTCTTTCCAGCTACAACAACATGGTAGCCCGTATGGGCGCTGTGTATTTGCTGCCGGGCGCCAACGCCATCGCCACGGGTGATCTTGTCAAGGCCAAGCTGAATGAAATCGCCACGCGCATGCCTGATGGCCTCGCCTACACCCTGCTGGTGGACAACAACGACTTCGTTATCGAATCCATCCATGAAGTGGTGAGCACCCTGGCCGAAGCCATGATTCTGGTGTTCATTGTTGTGTATGTCTTTTTGCAAAACTGGCGCGCCACACTTATTCCCTGCATTGCCGTGCCCGTGTCCATCA
>CAYPRZ010000019.1:0-23144 GCA_964413315.1 uncultured Desulfovibrio sp.
GACAACCTGTACGGCTGCCGCGAATCGCTGGCCGACGGCATCAAGCGCGCCACCGACATCATGGTTGCTGGCAAGGTTGTTGTGGTTGTGGGCTACGGCGATGTGGGCAAGGGCTGCGCCCAGTCCATGCGCGGCTTTGGCGCGCGCGTGCTTGTTACAGAAATCGACCCCATCTGTGCCCTTCAGGCCGCCATGGAAGGTTATGAAGTTACCACGGTCGAAAACGCTCTGCCCCAAGGCGACATCTATGTGACCTGCACTGGCAACTACCACGTTATCACCGGCGCCCACATGGAAGCCATGAAGGACGAGGCCATTGTGTGCAACATCGGCCACTTCGACAGCGAAATCGAAATGTCCTATCTGGAAAACACCCCCGGCATCACCTGCCTGAACATCAAGCCGCAGGTGGACAAGTGGACGCTCAAATCTGGCCGCAGCATCATTGTGCTGGCCGAGGGCCGCTTGGTGAACCTTGGCTGCGCCACTGGACACGCCAGCTTTGTCATGTCCAACAGCTTCACCAACCAGACCCTTGCCCAGCTTAAGCTGGCCTCTGAAAAGCTGGAAAACAAAGTGTACACCCTGCCCAAGGAACTGGACGAAGAAGTGGCACGTCTGCACCTCGACCGTCTGGGCGTCAAGCTGACCAAGCTTACCCCCGAACAGGCCGACTACATTGGCGTGAAGGTCGATGGCCCCTACAAGCCCACCCACTACCGCTACTAGGCCTTATACTACAAATCGCTAAAAAAGCCGGGGCAGACCATTGCGGTATGCCCCGGCTTTTTAAATTCTATTTGCCCATGGCCCTGCAATGGCCAGCTTGCGGTTTTGCCGATCTTGATTGCGGGCGCTCCAACCTCCATAAACAACTGCTCAGGCAGACACCCACACGCGGCGCTGGTCACCCAGTTGCGCCCCTGCTCCCCAGCTTAAAGCCCCGCCCATTACGCTGGCCGCTGAGGTCAGCCCCCTCCTTACCATGCAGCTATGCGCACGCCAGCTCTGGCAGCCGTGGCAATAACGTGCTCTTCCATGGCCCGCCGTGCACCGTGAGGATCACGCAGGCGCAAATGCTCCAGCAACGATTCGTGCTCACTCATGGTTTCCCGCACGCCTTCCTGATTAGAAAAGGGCAGGCGCTGGCTTTCAGAAAAAAGGTCAAAAAACGGACGCATGGCATCAATAAAAAAAGGATTGTTGGCCGCCTCAATCATCTGGCTGTGAAAGGCAAAGTCCATCTGGGCAAAGTGCAGCATATCGCCACGCATGCCCGCCTGACGCATTTCGTCCATCATGGCTGCCATGTCGTCAATCTGCGCCTGTGTGGCGTTCAGGGCCACAAGGGCGGCTATGGCCGGTTCAATGGCGTGCCTGAACTGGTAAATCTGCGTTTCCTTACCCGTAATAAATGACCGGTCAGGCCGCCGCGAGGTGGCAATGGGCACACTCTCCTGCGCACGGGTGTACAAAAACACCCCCTTGCCGGGCTGAATGGTTACCTTGCCCATGGTCTCAAGAATAACCAAGGCCTCCCGCACCGTGGGACGGCTGATACCCAGCGATTCTGCCAAGGCGCGCTGCGGAGGCAGCTTGTGGCCCTCTTGCCAGTTATGCGCCTGAATCATTGACAGAATACTTTCCGCAGCTTCTTCAGAACTTGATTTCCACGTTTTTGTAGAAGTTTCTATTTTTCCTTGCAATTTAGCATACATATTTTCCACCAATTTGTAGATTAATTTTTTCTCTTTTTTCTACATTGACAAATTTGTAGAAACAGAGCAATCATTTTTTTACCGGTCTTACCAGATAACAACCAAAACGTGGATACTGACCGGATTCACTTCAACATTTTCTTCGGGGGACGTCATGCAAAAATTTTTCAGCCGACTTGGTTTAGCCCTTGCCGTCATGCTGCTGACCGCAGCCATTCCTTATGCCTCCAGCGTGCAAGCCGCTGACAACGCACTGGAATCCATTAAAAAAGCTGGCGTTCTGGCTGTGGCTGTTCCGCAAGACTTTCCCCCTTTTGGTTCTGTGGGCTCAGACATGCAGCCCGTGGGCTATGACATTGATACTGCCCGCCTGATCGCAAAAAGCTTGGGCGTCAAAATCAAGCTTGTGCCAGTAACAAGCACGAACCGCATTCCCTACCTTACCACCGGCAAGGTTGACCTTGTGATTTCATCGCTGGGCAAAAACGCTGAGCGCGAAAAAGCCATTGATTTTTCTGAAGCTTACGCGCCTTTCTTCAACGGCGTATTTGGCCCTGCTGACCTTGCGGTAGCCAAGGCCGAAGATTTGGCCGGTAAGACCATTGCGGTGACACGCGGCGCGGTTGAAGACATGGAGCTGACCAAGGTCGCCCCCGCATCCACCGAGATTCGCCGCTTTGAAGACAACAGTTCAACCATTGCCGCGTATCTGTCGGGTCAGGTGCAGCTGGTGGCTACGGGCAACGTAGTGGCAGCCTCAATCAACGGTCAAAAGCCCAGTAAGCTGTTGGAAGTCAAATTTCTCATCAAAAATTCGCCCTGCTACATCGGGCTGAACAAAAACCAGCCAGAGCTGCAAGCCGCTGTAAACGAAATTATCGCTCAGGCAAAAAAAGACGGCCAGCTTGAGGCCATTGCGCAAAACTGGCTGCACACGTCACTGCCGCAGGACTTTTAAAGCGGTTCCTGACGGTCTGCACCAAGGGCCCTAGGAAAAACCTGCTCCGCCCTCTTTACCGGTCTGACCACAAGTCATAACGGTAAGCCAAGCGCGCAGCAACCATATGGACTTGTGAGCGAGAGCGCCTCAGCCGCAGCCAGCTTGATATGTTGGGAAGGCCACCAAGGTGGCCGCCCATTGGGAGAACAGCCATGGCCTATCAGTTTACCTTCGAGCCCATTGCGGCAAACTGGCCATTGCTGGTTCAGGGAGCGTCGCTGACGCTGGCCCTTACTGCGATCAGCGCTACTGTGGGCCTTGCAGTGGGAATTTTGGGTGCGGTTTCGCGCGAGTGGCGGCTACCCTTTCTGCATCCGATATATACGGTCTATGTGGAATGTGTACGCAACACGCCTTTTATTGTGCAATTGTATTTTATCTATTTTGGCCTGCCCGCCCTTGGGGTGCGCCTTAACGGTTGGGAGGCCTCGGTGTTGGCCATGGTTGTCAATCTGGGGGCGTACTCAACCGAGATCATCAGGGCTGGCGTGGCCGCAGTGCCCAAGGGGCTTATTGAGGCCGCAGATTCCTTGGCCATGACCCGTTGGCAGTGCCTGTTCCATGTCATTCTGCGGCCAGCGCTCAAAACAGTATGGCCCGCCCTGTGCAGCCAGATTGTTATTGTGATGCTTGGATCGTCGGTTTGTTCGCAAATAGCCGCCGAAGAGCTGACCTTTGAGGCCAACCTTATTCAAAGCCGCACCTTCCGCGCCTTTGAAGTCTACCTTGCTAGTACCCTCATGTACCTTGCCTTGGCTGTTGCCGTGCGCAAGAGCCTGCATGCCTTTGGCAAACACTACATATGCAGGGGGCGCGCATGATCAGCTTTACCCTTTGGGATATGGTGCGCCACCTGCTTATGGGCGCGGGCTGGACAATACTGCTCTCTGCCATTGCCTTTGTGCTGGGCGGCGGCATGGGTCTGCTGGTGCTGTTTGTACGCATTTCGCCCAAGGTGGCCTTTCAGGCACTGGCCAAGACGTACATCGAGTTTTTTCAGGATACCCCGCTGCTTATGCAGTTTTTCCTTATCTTTTTCGGGCTGGCCCTGTTTGGGGTTGATATTTCACCTCTGGCAGCCGCCACGCTGGGGCTCACATTTTTTACCAGTGCCTACCTCGCTGAAATCTGGCGCGGATGTGTAGAAGCGTTGCCCAAGGGACAATGGGAGGCATCGGCATGCCTTGCCATGACCCGCTACGAGCAACTGCGCTACGTCATTCTGCCTCAGGCCTTGCGCATAGCCATCCCCCCGACTGTGGGCTTTTCAGTACAGGTAGTTAAGGGCACGGCCGTGGCCTCCATCATTGGCTTTATTGAGATAACCAAAACCGGAACCATGATCGCCAACGCAACCTTCAAGCCGCTGCTTGTATACGGGCTTGTGGCTGTGGGCTATTTTCTGATGTGCTATCCGCTGTCGGCCTGTGCCCGACGCATAGAAAGGAGGCTCCATGCCACTGGTCGTCGTTGACGAACTGCACAAGCACTTTGGTGAAACCAAGGTGCTGCGTGGGGTGAACCTCACGGTGGAAGAAGGCGACGTTGTGGCCGTCATTGGCCGCAGCGGATCGGGCAAGAGCACATTTTTGCGCATTTTGAACGGGCTGGAAACCTTTGACGCCGGCATTGTGAAGATTGACGGCAGCCGCGTCAGCGGGCTGGAAAACGACCTGCGCCCCCTGCGGCTTAAGGTGGGCATGGTTTTTCAGCAGTTCAACCTTTTTCCGCACCTTACTGCGGGCGAAAACGTCATGCTGGCCCCGCGCATTGTCAAAAGCGAGCCAGAGGAAGATGTACGCGCGCTGGCCGCAGAAATGCTCGCCCGCGTGGGCCTTGCGGACAAGTTCAATGCCTTTCCCGACCAGCTTTCTGGCGGGCAACAGCAACGTGTGGCCATTGCCCGTGCTCTGGCCATGCGCCCCAAAATGCTGCTGTGCGACGAAATAACCTCTGCCCTTGACCCCGAACTGGTGGGCGAGGTGCTTGAGGTGGTGCGCAAACTGGCAGCCGAGGGCATGACCCTGATCATGGTAACCCACGAAATGCGCTTTGCGCGCGAAGTAGGCAACAAACTGGTGTTTATGCATCAGGGCAAGGTTCACGAGGCTGGGGCCCCCAAGGCATTATTTGCCAACCCCGCCACCCCCGAACTGGCTTCATTCATCCAGACCGTGGGCTGAGTAAGACGAGCAATTTATTGTAAAATTGCTCCTGCGTCCGCCCCGGCGGGCGCCCGTTGCGGAGACCGGAATTTTCCGGCCTGAGCAAACAAACCTAAATCTGCTCTAGGAGGAAACATGGCTTATCCAGAGGGATTGCTTAAAACACGGGCGGTTATCCGCCCCGGCGAATATGCGGTCATTCCGCCCCAAGGGCGGGTGCGCAATGTCATTCCCGGCATTGAGGGCTGCACCATGTCCATTATTGCCTCGCCCAAGCTGGGCGCAAGTTTTGTGCAGTATGTGGGCACAGCCCTGCCCGGCGGCGGCACGGTTACCCCCTTTGCGCAAGAGCCGGACGTGGAGGCCTTTTTATATGTCATGGACGGCCAAGGCACGCTGACCGCCGCCACCTGCGGGCACAAAGAAGTGCTCGCCCCCGGCGGCTACGTGTTTTCACCCGCTGGCAAGGGCCTTGCCTTTACCAATACCACCAGCGCCCCGGTGCGTTTTCTGCTCTACAAACAGCGCTACACCGCCCTGCCCGGCCATGAGGCCGAGGCCGTGTTTGGCAATACCGCAACCATGGAAGAGCGCATTTACGAAGACATGGCTAACGTGTTCATCCGCGACCTGCTGCCCACCCACCTTGGTTTTGACATGAACATGCACACGCTCAGCTTTGAGCCCGCAGGCTGCCACCCCTTTGTGGAAACCCACGTGCAGGAACACGGAGCCTACCTGCTGGAAGGCGAAGGCATCTACCTGCTGGGGGCAGAGTGGATTCAGGTGCAGAAGGAAGACTTTATCTTCTTTGGCCCCTACACACCGCAGGCCGTCTATGCCACGGGCCGAGGAAGGCTGACCTACATCTATTCCAAAGACTGCAACCGCGATGTGGCCCTGTAGCCGCCCGCCCATTCAATAAGGATACATCATGTCACAGTTTGGCGAAATTTACCGGGACGAAGACGTTGATATTTCTGTACTGCACGGCAAGACCATAGCCATCATCGGCTACGGCAGTCAGGGCAAGGCGCAAGGCAAAAGCCTGCGCGACAGCGGCATTAACGTGATCATAGGCGTGGGCGACAGAACCGTGCACAACAGCTGGAAGGACGCGGAGGCCGACGGTTTTGCCGTGTACGACATTGAAGAAGCTGTCAAAAAGGCCGACATCGTGCATATTCTGCTGCAAGACCCGGCCCAGCCCGCCGTGTACTATTCCTCCATCCATGCGCATCTGCGCCCCGGCCAGACCCTCAGTTTTGCGCACGGCTTTGCCATTCTTTACGGCACCATCAAGCCGCCCAAGGATGTGGACGTTATTCTGTTTGTGCCCAACGGCCCCGGCCCCGTGGTGCGCCGCAAGTTCAAGGAAGGTTCGGGCATCTACGGCGCTGTGGCTGTGGATCAGGACGCCAGCGGCCACGCCGCCGCCACAGCCCTTGCCATTGCCAAGGGCGTGGGCAGCACCCGCGTGGGAACCATCAAGCTTTCGTTCCAGCACGAGACCGAGGGCGACAACTTTGAAGAGCAGGTGCTTTACGGCGGGGCCATCCAGCTCATGCGCTCCATCTACAAGGTCATGACCGACAACGGCTACCCGGCATCCTTTGCCTATGCCAAGGCCGTGCGTTCCATTCGCTCCATCATTGACGACATCGACGAGGTGGGCGTGGAGGAATACCTCACCCGCCGCGCCAGCCGCACATGCGAATTTGCCGTGCGCACCTCTGGCCCGCGCGTCATCAATGAAGAAGCCATTCAGCAGATTTTTGAAGAAACGGAAAAAGGCATCTTTGCCCGCAACTGGCTTAACGAATTTAATCTGGGCATGCCCACCCTCAACCGCATGCGCCGCACATGGGCCGATTCGGACATGGAACGCACTGGCAAGCTGTTCCGCGACAAGTTCGGCATGTCATAGGGAACCGAGCCCCGGAAGGGGGAAGTGACCCACAGGCGGGGTTCGGTGGCAGGCCGCACCCCGCCCTCAGAGCGCAAAAGCAGTAATGAGGGGAGAACGCATGAACAGTGTGCGTGTAAACAAGGCGCGGCTGCAAAACCGCATGGAAGCAATATCTGCCTTTGGCGCAACCGCTGGCGGCGGAGTTACCCGGCTGGCCCTTTCTGATGCCGACAGGGACGCGCGGCAGCAGCTTTGCACATGGCTTGCGGAACTGGGTTGCGAAATCCATGTGGACGCCATGGGCAACATCTTTGGCGTGCTGCCCGGCAAGGACAGAACCCTGCCCCCGGTGATGACAGGCTCGCACGGAGATTCTCAGCCGCTCGGCGGCCGCTTTGACGGCATGCTGGGTGTGGTGGCGGGTGTGGAAGTGGTGCACGCCCTGCGTGATGCCGGGGTTACCTTACTGCGCGATCTTGTGGTGGCCGACTGGACCAACGAGGAAGGTTCGCGCTTTACTCCCGGCTGCACCGGCTCTGGCGTATGGGCTGGCAAGCTGGAGCAGCAGGCCATGTACGCCCTTAAAGATCAGCAGGGCACAAGCCTTGGCGACGAGCTTGAGCGAATCGGCTACCGGGGCGAATCCCGCTATTTTCCGCGGCCCGTGCATGCGGCCTTTGAACTGCACATAGAACAAGGGCCCGTGCTGGAAGAAAAGAACATTCCCATTGGCGTGCCGCAGGGCATTGTGTGCCTGCGCTGGTACAACGTGCGTATACAAGGCGTGCCCAACCACGCGGGCCCCACGCCCATGACCAGCAGGCACGATGCCGTGTACGCCTTTTCGCTCATGGCGGCGCGTATTTTTGAGATAGCCCGCGATTCTGGTCAGGTGGTGGCCACCGTGGGCGAGGTGCACGCATCGCCCAATTCGCGCAACGTCATTGCCGGTGATGTGCAGTTTACCATTGACGTGCGCGGCTGGGACGAAGCCGCCACAGACGATGTGTGCCTGCGCATAGAGGCCGCACTGGCCGAGGCCGCGATGCAGGCTGGCTGTGAGGTTGCGCCAGAGCGCATCTGGCAGGTTTCGCGCGTGCCTTTTGACCAGCGTTTGCGCTCAATGGTGGGCGAGGCCGCAACAGACCTTGGTCTGCCTTGTCTGGACATGGTTTCCGGGGCTTCGCACGACATGATCTACATTGCCCAAGTGGTACCGGGTGCCATGATTTTTGTCCCCAGTATCGGTGGCCGCAGCCATGCCGAGGTAGAAAACACCACATGGCAGGATTGCGCCTCTGGCACAGACGTGTTGCTGCAATGCCTGATACGCACGGGCAACGAACCCGGCTAGCCCCCAAAGGTACATTTCATAATTCATACCTATCTGGTTTTGCTTTTTTGCACGGGCCAGCCTTGTGTTGCAGGGCTGGTCTTGTTTTGCATTATTGGTATGTTGCATGATTTGGGCTTTGCCGCCCCTTGTACTGGTGGCAGATTGCCCAGCGGGGCTTTGCCGTGTATGCTGGCCCCTCGCCGCAACAGAGCGGCAGGAACAAGTGTAAAGGAACCCAATGCAAAAAGTGACCATCCATACTGACGGCTCGTGCCTTGGCAATCCCGGCCCCGGCGGCTGGGCCGCAGTGCTCAAACTTGAAGACCAAGACTACCGCAAGGAATTTGCCGGCGGCTACAAGCTGACCACCAACAACCGCATGGAAATTCTGGCCGTGGTGGAAGCCCTAAGCCAGTTGCAAAGCCCCTGCGAGGTCGAGCTGTACTCTGATTCAAAGTATGTGTGCGACAGCATTGAAAAACGTTGGGTCTGGGGCTGGCAAAAAAAGGGCTGGATCAAGAGCGACAAAAAGCCCGCTCTCAATGTGGACTTGTGGCAGCGGCTGCTGCCCCTGCTTGCCACCCACAAGGTGCGCATGCGCTGGCTTAAGGGCCATGCGGGCCACCCAGAAAACGAACGCTGTGACGTTCTGGCCCGTGCCGAGGCTGGCCGCAGAGATCTGCCCCCCGACACAGGCTACAAGCCCTAGTTGCGTAAACACACGCCTTTTGCCCTTGCGGACAGCCCGCAAGGGCGCACACCAATATGGCGTTGCCGCCTTTAGCTTTTCAGACCAGCAGCCAGAACCATCCGCATGACACCAACCACCCCAGACACCGCACTTTCACTTGCCACCCTGTGGCATTCGCTCGGCTGGCCCCTGCTGCGGCTGTTGCTGGGTCTGGCCTTTGGTCTGCTGGTGGCAAATTTGCTGGAGGCCCTGCGCTGGACGCGACATCTGGCACGGCTGGCCGCACCGCTGGCACGGGCTGCCCACCTGCGCGATGTGGCTGGGGCAAGTTTTTCGCTGGCCTTTGTTTCGCCCGCCGCCGCCAACGGTCTACTCTCAGACAGCCACAACATCGGCGAGCTCTCAAACAACGAGCTCATGCTGGCAAACCTGTTCAACAGCCTGCCCGCCTACCTTGTGCACACACCCACCATTTTTCTGCTCACATGGCCAGTGCTGGGTACCCCGGCCCTTGTGTATGTGGCCCTGACCCTTGTGGCCGCCGCAGGGCGCACAGGCTTCACCGTGCTGTTGTCGCGCCGCCTTTTGCCGCCGCCACCGCCCGGCTGTATAGCCTGCAAAAACCTCAAGGAGCAGGGAACCTCGTGGGGCGACGCCCTGCGCAAGGCATGGCAGCGCTTTTTGCGCCGTCTGCCCAAGCTGGTGTACTTCACAGTGCCCATCTATGTGCTTATGTTTTATTTGCAGCGCTATGGCTATTTTGCGCTGGCCGAGGTGTGGCTGGCCGACCACATGGGCTGGCTTTCGTTTTTAAAGCCTCAGGCCATGGGCATCATTGTGCTGCATCTGGCCGCAGAGCTGGGCGCGGCCCTTGGGGCAGCGGGCAGTGTGCTGCAAACGGGCGGGCTCTCGCCGCGTGACGTAGTTTTGGCCCTTATGGTGGGCAATATCCTTTCCACCCCCATGCGTGCCATACGCCACCAGTTTCCGTCTTACTCCGGCTTTTTCCGGCCCGCGCTGGCACTGCGGCTGATATTGGCCAATCAGGGGCTGCGGGCTGCAAGCATGACCGTTGTGACCATTGCCTATTACTTTTGCACATAAGGATTGGAATATGAGTCAATCGCCAGAGCTTGACGAAGTGCAGGAAAATTTCAATATGGGCATCATCTGCGCCCAGCAGGTGCTGGCCCACTTTGCCGAACGCCTCAACCTGCCGGAAGAAACCGCCATGCGCGTGGCCTCTGCCTTTGGCTCTGGCATGGGCAAGGCCGAGGTGTGCGGCTGTGTTTCGGGCGCGCTTATGGTGCTGGGCCTCATGCACGGGCCAAGCGGCCCCTGTGCCCGCCCGCAAAAACAGGCTTTTTATGACCGGCGCGATGCCTTTACCGAGGCCTTTGCCAAGGCGCACGGCAGCTTGCAGTGCCGTGCGATTCTGGGGCACGACCTCACCACGCCTGAAGGCATGGCCGCAGTGCGCAAGGACAACCTGTTCATCAAAACCTGTGCGCCCCTTGTTTGCACAACATGTGCGCTGCTTGAAGATTACCTGTAGGAGTATCACAATGACAGACACCGCTACCCCGGCCACCGAAGCAGCCGCCCACGAGGCGGCCGCCACGCCCACTGCCCACGCCCCCCATGTTCAGGTGATCAAGCCAGAACACACGGGCGCACGGGTCACAGTGCTGGTGCAGCCGGAAGAAAAGCATCTTTCCATGCCCCGGCCCAAAACCTCGCGGCAACTGCTTGCAGCCCTTGGCCTTGCGGAAGAAACCGCCCTTGTGGCCCGCGAGGGTCAGCTGCTCACCCCCGACCGCCACATTTGGCCTGGCGATAACCTGTTGGTGCGCAAGGTGGCCTCTTCTGGCTAGCCCTGCCTTGCCGCGCCACACGGAAAATGGTAACCGCAACATATGCTGAACCTAGATATTTCACAGGTGCTGAGCACTCTGGCTGTGGCCGCTGTTCCCGCATTGTTGGGCATCATCCTTCACGAGGTGGCCCACGGCTGGGTGGCCTCCCGCTGCGGCGATCCCACGGCCAAGTTCATGGGCCGTCTGACCCTGAACCCCCTGCCGCACATTGATCCCATGGGGCTGCTGGCCTTTGTGCTCACCAGCCTTTCCGGCTCCTTTGTTTTTGGCTGGGCCAAACCTGTGCCGGTCAACCCCCGCTATTTCCGCAATCCCGCAAAAGACATGATGCTGGTGGCGCTGGCCGGGCCGCTCACAAACTTTTTGCTGGCAACACTTTTTGGTCTTTTGCTCTGGGCGGTGATCCACGTTTTTCCGCCACAGCAATGGATGACCAGCAGCAGCTATGTGTTTGCACTCAAGACTATCCAGACCGGCGTGATCATTAATTTTGGTCTGGGCTGGCTGAACCTGATTCCCATTCCTCCGCTGGACGGCAGCAAGGTCGTGGCCTATTTTTTGCCTCCAACCGCCTCATATCGTTACCTGAGTGTCGAGCGTTACGGCTTTGTCATTCTTTTGTTGTTGCTGTTTACGGGCGCGCTTGGGCTGATACTGGGGCCGCTGGTGCGTGGCAGCGCCGTGGGCCTGCTCTCGCTTTTGGGCTTGATTTAGGTCGCAACGGCATGAATGCTACGGGACTCTTTCCCCTGCAACACGCGCAACAGCGCGCATAAGAGGCTTGCGGTGAAATTCGTTGGCGTAGACTACGGCCTAGCCCGCACTGGCCTTGCCGTATCCGACCCGGAAGGACGGCTGGCCTTTCCCCTGCTGACCCTGCGGCTTGAGGATTATTCTGACCGCAAGGCCTTTTTGGCTGCTCTGGCCGAGCGCATTGTCGAGGCCGGGGCCGAGGCCGTTGTGGTGGGTCTGCCCCTGACCCTTGATGGGGAAGAAAGCCTCACCACCCGCCAGATTCGTAATGTTACCGAGCGCCTCAAGCGCCGTGTGTCCCTGCCTTTTTTCTTTATGATGGAAGCGCTGAGCTCTCAGGAAGCATGGTCTGACCTGCGCGAGGCGGGTCTTAAAGTGCGCAAACGCAAGGCTGTGCTCGACCAGCAGGCCGCCGTGCGCATTCTTTCTTCCTTTCTTTCGCTTGCGCCGCAAGACCGGAGACAAGCATGAAGATTCTGCTGCGCACGCTTGGGCTGCTGTTTGTATTGGCTCTGGCAGGCGGAGGGTGGGTTGCCTACGAGGCCCACACCTTTCTGAACACCACGCCCGAAACCCCTGGCCGCGAAGTTTTCTATGATGTTCCCGCCGGGGCGCGGCTTGCGCAGGTAAGTGCCGGGCTCGTCAAGTTGGGCGTGGTGACCGATGCCCGCAAACTTGACTTGCTGGCCCGCTATAAAAAGTGGGAAAACCGCCTTCAGGCTGGCCGCTTTGCGCTAAATACCGGCTGGCTGCCAGAGAAAGTGCTGGACGAGCTGGTCAACGGCCACCCTGTGCTCTACCGCGTTACCGTGCCAGAGGGCCTAACGTGGTGGCAGACCGGCAAGATGCTTGAAGAAGCAGGACTTGTTGTTTTCGAAGATTTTCGCAAGGTTGTGACCGATCCAGACTTTTTGCGCCACTACGGCATACCCTTTGCCACGGCAGAGGGCTTTTTGATGCCAGACACCTACCTGCTTAAAAAGAATGAAGTTATTGATCTGGCACAGGCCAAGGCCGTTGCCGGACGCATGGTGGACAACTTTTGGCGCAAAACAGCCAGCGTATGGCCCGACGGCAAAAAGCCGGGGCCAGCACAGGCAGCCCAGCTCAAAACGTGGATCATCCTTGCATCCATTGTAGAAAAAGAGACGGGCATTGACGCCGAGCGCGCCCGCGTGGCGGGTGTGTACCAGAACCGCATCACCAAGGGCATGCTGCTTCAGGCCGACCCCACGGTGATCTACGGCCTTGGCCCCAACTTTGACGGCAACCTGCGCCGCCGCGATCTGGACGATGCCAACAATCTGTACAATACCTATCAGCGCCCCGGCCTGCCGCCTGGGCCCATTTGCTCGTTCGGTGCTGCCGCGCTGGCCGCAGCTGTGCGGCCAGAAGCACATAATTATCTGTATTTTGTAGCTAAATTTGATGGTGGCGAACACGTATTTTCCACCAACCTCACCGACCACAACAAGGCTGTGCGGCAGTATCTGCAAAACCGCCGCAGCGCCAAGCCCGCCGCGTCCGACGCGCGCTGAGGAGGCTTTTGTGAAGTACCTCATCGTTGAAGATTTTTCTGGTCAGGAAGTTCCCTTTATCTTTCCCCGCCGTGTAGACCACAGCGACATGCGCGAGCAGCTGCCTTACAGCCGCGTGGTTTCTGCCGGTTTTGTAGAGCTGGGGCCCGCGGGCTTTGCCTGCACGGGCGGCAACCCAGAGCTGCAACTCAAGGCCAGACCAGCAGAAGACGCGGCCATCATAGCCGAGGCCCTGCGACAGCGTTGACCTGCCGCGCAAGGGTTCCGCTTACCCAGTACGGAGCGCACCATGCCCAAGCCGCAGCCGAGCTTGCCCGGCCTTGTCATAGGCGGCACGGGCAGCAATTCTGGCAAAACCACACTTACCTTGGCCCTGCTCTGCGCCCTGCATGAGCGGGGTCTTGTGGCGCGTGCGGCCAAAACAGGGCCAGACTACATTGATGCGGCCTTTCACGCTGCCCTTACAGGCCAGCCAGCCGCCAACCTTGATACATGGATGTGCCGCGAATCCGCGCCCTCATCGGCAGAGCGGCCCCTGAGCGGGCTGCCTGCGGGGCTGCGGCGCGTTTTTGCACGCATGGCAGCGCCAAACCAGCCGCAGACAGGCACCCCTGCCGTGGTCACACCCGATATTTTGTTTGTTGAAGGTGCCATGGGCCTTTTTGACGGCGGGCACAAGGGCGCTGGCAGCACAGCTCATCTGGCGGCCCTGCTGGGTCTGCCCGTGTTGCTGGTGCTCAATGCCGGGGGTATGGGGCAATCCATTGCCGCCTTGGCCGAGGGCTTTGTGCACCACCGCCCCGCTTGGGCTGGCGCACGGCCCCTGCGCTTTTTGGGCATGGTCTGCACCCATGTGGGCAGCGCCCGCCACGCCAACCTGCTGCGGCAGTCGCTGGCCCCCCTGACCAAGAGCACTGGGATTCCCCTGCTGGGGCTTATGCCACGGCAAGGCGCACCCACCCTGCCCGCCCGTCATCTGGGGCTGGTTGAAGCCCGCGAGGCACTGCCCGCCGTTGACAGGCAAGCCTTGGCCCAATGGGCTGAAAATAACTGTGATCTCAGCTTGTTACTGCAAAGATCCGGGGCTGCCACACTGCGGCGGGCTTTGGGCACTCATGCCGCCAAGAGCACCTGCGGCGACGAAAACCAGCCAGAACAGATCTCTACACCCGCCTTCGCTGCCCGCTTTTTTCCTGCTGTCATGGCAAAAATGCGGCGCGGCAAGCAGCCGCTGCGCATCGGTCTGGCATGGGACGAGGCCTTTAGCTTTTGCTATGCCGATTTGCCCACAGTGCTTGGCGAGCTCAAGGCAGAGGTGGTGACATTTTCACCCCTGCGGGATGCCGCGCCGCCCCACGGTTGCGCTGGCCTGTACTTTCCCGGCGGCTACCCAGAACTGCACGCCGAGCGCATTGCCGCCAACGCGCAAATGCGCACAGCCCTGCACGGTCTTGCGGCTCAGGGCATGCCCATATATGGCGAATGCGGGGGCTACATGTACCTTATGCGCTCGCTGCTGGTACATGGTCAGCAATACACCATGAGCGGCCTTCTGCCGCGCAGTTGCGCATTGGGCCAAACCAAGGCCGCCCTTGGCTATCGGGCCGGGCTGGCGCACGCCGACTGGCCTCATGCCAGCACTACTGCCCGCCCTCTGTGGGTGCGCGGACACGAATTTCATTATGCGCAGGAGCAAGTCGATCCCCTGCCAGCCCAGTGCAGCCCCCTGTGGCAGCTGCACGACAGTCAGGGCCGTTTTTTGCGGGCCGACGGCTGCCGTATGGGCTCTGTGGCTGGCTCGTGGCTGCACTGCTACCCAGAAGGCTCACGCCGCTTCTGGCGGTTGTGGCTGAGCCTTTGCTCGGCCTACCTTTCAGCTCAAGGCACGTAAACCATGACACACAAGACCACATCCGCTTCCCTGGTGGAGCTTGATCCGGCCTGCACCCCGGCCCATATCGAAACACGTTCGTTTGAAATCATCGACGCAGAAATTCCCGAACCTCGCCCCTTTGCCGGTTCCCTGTGGAATGTGGCCCGCCGCTGCATCCACACCCTTGGCGATACAGACATCGTGCACGACCTGCGCCTTAGCAGTCAGGGGCT
This sequence comes from uncultured Desulfovibrio sp., assembly GCA_964413315.1. Lineage (GTDB taxonomy): Bacteria > Desulfobacterota > Desulfovibrionia > Desulfovibrionales > Desulfovibrionaceae > Desulfovibrio. Next base: position 15,094 of record CAYPRZ010000019.1, read on the forward strand.
GGAGGCTGGCGTGGCCGCCTTGCTGGCTGGCTGCACCGTGTACACCGACACACGCATGGCCGCAGCCGGCCTGCCCATGCGCCGCCTTGAACCCTTGGGCGTCACCGTAACACCGCTCATGGCCCTGCCCGGTCTGGCAGAACTGGCCGCAAGCCGGGGAACCACGCGATCCCGCGTGGGGCTTGAGAGCATAGCCCAAAACATGGGCGGCAATATTGTGGTGATTGGCAACGCACCCACAGCCCTGCTGGGGCTTTTGGACGTGCTGGCGCAAGGAGCCCAGCCCCCAGCCCTCATTGTGGGCATGCCCGTGGGTTTTGTGAATGCTGCCCAGTCAAAAGAACTCTTGCAACACAGCCCGTGGCCGCACTTTACCCTGCTGGGGCGCAAGGGCGGCTCGGCGGTGGCGGCGGCCTGCATCAACGCACTGGCAGATCTGGCCTTGGAAAAACGCGGGCTCACAAGCGTGGCTGCCCTATAGCCCCATGCTGCCCGCCTTTATAAATTCTGTTCTGGAATCTTCCGCAGATTCGCCTTGAATTTGACCCTGACCCGTCCTTGCTATTTTTTTCATAGCGCGCTGTGAATTCCATAGCGCGCGTAGAAATAGTCCCCGCTGCTGGTCGCAAGTATGCAAAACGTGCGGCCACAGCCTACAGAGTCAAACAGCAAGGAGAATCCCCATGCCTGTCATCACCATAGCCATGCACAGCACCACCGAAGAAGTGAAGAAGAACCTGATTGAAGGCCTGACCGCAGCCGCCGTGGCGGCTACGTCTGTTCCTCAGGAAAAATTTGTGGTATTTGTGGAAGAATATGAAAGCGACGCCATCGGCATCGGCGGGCGCACACTCAAGGCAATCAAGGCCGCCCAGTAGGGCGCAGAGTTTTCGCCTACCAGTCAGACAGACCTAACTGGAAGAGGTATCCTCGGAGGGGGCAGCGGCAACCACCCGCGTGCGGAGCAGTTCGTTCCAGCGCTCGGCCTCCTCCGGGGCCACTTCCATGGCCCAAGCAATGGCCCAAGCCCCAAAGGGCTCTAGCAACTGGCTCAGCTCAACGCCCATGGGAGTAAGGGCGTAGCCTTCGTCAGTGACACAGACAAAGCGGGCCTCACGCAAATCTTTGAGACGGCTGTTGAGCACCGCCGGAGATATGGACTCGCAAGCCTCCTGCAAGGCGCGGAATGTGGCTGGCCCGCTGCGCAACTGCCATATGACGCCCATGGCCCAACGCTTACCCAAAAGGTCAAAGAGCGCCATGAGTGGCACGCCGCTGCGCGAACCGCGAACTGGCTTGCCTGGTTTGGGTATGCTCATTGGGTAATTTCCGTTGGCCTTAGGCCTGATTCTGAGGCTTATGCGCCGGGTCAACGCCCGTACCATTTGCGCCAGCACCATTTGCGCCAGTGGCATCTACAGTGGCTTGCGAGACATCTTCAGCGCTATCCGCCTTATCTGCCGTGCCAGCTGCTTCGGGGCTGATAATTTCCGCATCTGTCACGTCGTCATCGTGATTAACGGGCGCGGCATGAGCGCCTGTGGCGGCCGCCGAGCCTGTTTCGGCATCAAGCATCGGGGGCAGGGCCTTGGCCTCCACCACCTGTCCGCCAAGGGCCAGCCGCTGCATTTCGTTTTGCGGCAGGGGAATGCAACCCTTGTCTACCAGCACTATGCCCGTGCGTTCCAGCACCTCGCGCCGATACTCATACTCTTGCTGCATGCGGTGGTGGCGGTACATAAACCAGCGGTGCACCAGATAGCATACGGCAATCAGCGCAGCCAGACTGCCCGCAATCCAAGGGATATAATCGGTCAGGGCGCTGCCAAGACGCATGATGGCAGAAAAAGCCCCGTCCACAAAAAACAGGCCCGCACCCAACAGCATGATGCCCAGCAGCAAAACCACGGTGGGCGCGTTGCGAATAATGGCGTAAAAACGGCGCAGCCGTTCAGGCACCTGCTCATCGTCGGCGCTCTGCGCACCAGCCTGCGCTTCGGCCCTCTGGCCGTCTTCACGCCCCAGATAGCGCGATACCCACGTTCCCGAAAGGTGCACAATCAACATAAGCCCCACGGGGGCAAGCACCGCAGCTACGGCCCAGCCCAACCAAGGGAAGCGTGCCATGGGCGGCCCACCGGGCACTTCGGGCGCGGCGTGCATGACACCGTAAAAAAAAGACACGCCGCCAACCACCAGTTCTACAAAAAAAATGGCCACCATAAGATATATAAGCGCGTCCTTGTACGGCCCTGCGTACCAGGCTGCGCCTTGGGCGCTACGGCTTTTGCCAGCTGATGCGGCTGGCTGCCCTTGCGCTTCTGACTTGTTTTTCTCTGTTTTCTGCATTGTTACCTCGGTTCCCGAAACATACGATGTGGCGCATTTTCCCGCAAGTCCCCATACCCCGAAACAAGGATTTCACGCCCACGCATCGCCCTTGCCCCAAAGGCGCATCTGGCTTACCTTGCGTGCATGCACTCTGGGAGGTTCTCATGCATGTTCTGGTGACGGGCGCAGCAGGTTTTATTGGCTACCATCTTTCACGGCGGCTTTTGGCCGATGGGCACAGCGTTGTGGGCGTTGATAATTGCAACGACTATTACGATGTGCAACTAAAAAAAGACCGTCTGGCCCAACTTGCTGCCATGCCGGAAGCGAAAAATTTTCGGCACGAGCCCTTGGACATGGCCGACGGCCCCGCCATGGCTGCCCTGTTTGCGCGTGAGGGTTTCACCCATGTGGTCAACCTTGCTGCTCAGGCTGGCGTGCGCTACAGCCTTTTGAACCCGGAATCGTACCTCAATGCCAACCTGCTGGGCTTTGGGCATATTCTTGAAGGCTGCCGCCAGAACAAGGTGGGGCATCTGCTTTTTGCCTCGTCTTCATCCGTTTACGGCATGAACGCGGCGCGGCCCTATAGTGTGCAGCACAATGTTGACCACCCGGTAAGCCTGTACGCGGCCACCAAGAAAAGCAACGAACTCATGGCCCACGCCTACAGCCATCTGTTCCGCATTCCCTGCACGGGGCTGCGCTTTTTTACCGTTTACGGCCCATGGGGCAGGCCCGACATGGCTCTGCACCTCTTTACCACAGCCATTGTGCGCGGCGAGCCCATCAAGGTTTTTAACGAGGGGCGCATGCGCCGCGACTTTACCTATATCGACGACATCGTCGAGGGCGTGGTGCGCCTGCTGCCGCTGGCACCGCAGGCAGACCCGCACTTTGACCCCGAAACCCCCAACCCCGCCAGCAGCTCCGCGCCTTGGCGCATCTATAACATCGGCAACAATAATACAGTGGAACTCAACGACTTTATCAGCACCCTTGAAGACGCCCTTGGCATGAAGGCCCGCAAAGAGCTTTTGCCCATGCAGCCGGGCGATGTTGAATCCACTTGGGCCAATATTGACGACCTCACCGCCGCCACCGGCTTTGCCCCTTCCACTCCCCTTAGCCAAGGCATTGCCCGCTTTGTGGACTGGTACAAAGAGTACTATAAAATATGAACGACACTTTCTCCCCATCTGCGGATCATCTAAGCATATCCGCCCCCACGCCCGCCCGGCCCGAAATTCTGGCTCCGGCGGGCGACGCGCCTTCATTTCTGGCGGCTCTTGCCGCCGGGGCAGACGCCATCTATCTGGGGCTCAAGCATTTTTCGGCCCGCATGCAGGCAGAGAACTTTGGCCTTACCGAACTTTCGCGCCTCACAGACCTTGCGCACGCTGAAAACGCGCGCGTCTATGTGGCCATGAACACCTTGGTCAAACCGGGCGAACCCGCACAGGCCTACCGCCTTGCGGCGCGTCTGGCCCGTCAGGTGCGCCCCGACGGGCTCATTGTACAAGACTTGGCCATGCTCGATCTTGCCCGTCAGGCGGGCTATGAGGGCGGGCTTTTTCTTTCCACCCTTGCCAATCTTACCCACCCCGAAAGCCTGATTCAGGCCAAGCAACTGGGTGCTGACCGGGTTATTCTGCCGCGCGAGCTTTCCATTGACGAAATACGCACCATGGGCGAGGCCTGCCCCGAAGGCCTTGATCTCGAATGCTTTGTGCACGGCGCCCTGTGCTATTGCGTTTCGGGCCGGTGCTACTGGTCGAGCTACATGGGCGGCAAAAGCGGCCTGCGTGGCCGCTGCGTGCAGCCCTGCCGCCGCGTGTACCGTCAGGGCGGCCCCGCTGCCATTGCCCTTGTGCGCAATGCAGAACGCGAGGAACAGGACCGCATGCGTCAGGAACAGTCGCGCATGGATATTGCCCGCAAAAACCGCACCGGGCGCGATGGCCGTGACGGACGCGGCAGGCCTGACAGCCGTGGCAAGGGCGATGACCGCCGCAGCGAATCGTTTGACGCGCCCCGCCGCCCCAGCTCTCGCGGACAGATACGCGGCAAGGAACACAATGGCCGCTGGTTTTCGTGCCTCGACCTTTCGCTGGATGTGCTGGCAAAAACCCTGCTGAACATTCCGCACCTTGTTTCGTGGAAGATCGAAGGCCGCAAAAAAGGCCCGCACTACGTGTACCACGTGGTTACGGCCTACCGCATGCTGCGCGATAACCCCGGCGATGCTCAGGCCCGCAAGGCTGCGGAAGAAATATTGCAGATGTCGCTAGGGCGGCCCGCCTCGCGCGCCCGCTTTTTGCCGCAAAAGGACCACATTATTCCCACCTCGCCGGACGGTCAGACCAGCTCTGGCCTGTTGGCGGGCAAAATTCGCATCGAGCCCGAAGGCGGCGTGACGCTCAAGCCCTATTTTGAGCTGCTGCCGCAGGACTACCTGCGCGTGGGCGTTGAAGACGAACGCTGGCACGCCACCATGCCCGTGACCCGGCGCATTCCCAAGGGCGGCAGCCTTACCATCCGCCTGCCCAAGCACAAAACGCCCAAGGCTGGTACGCCCGTCTTTCTTATTGACCGGCGCGAACCAGAGCTTATGCGCATCATCAAGAGCTGGCAGGCCCGCCTTGAGGCCATGCCCTCGCGCCCCAGCAAGGCTGTGGAAAGCGAACCGCGCTTGCCCAAGCCCATCAAGGCCAAAACCCGGCCCGACATGTACGTGCGCTCCAGTGTGCCCCACGGCAAGGAGACCCGCACCAACCGCAGCCAATTGCAGGGCCTCTGGCTTTCGGCCCGCAGTGCGGAGCTTTCGCGCACCGTGGCCCCGCGCATGTGCTGGTGGCTGCCCCCGGTTATCTGGCCGGAAGAAGAGGATACCATCCGCCGTTCCATCGGGCGCTTGTGGCGTGACGGTGCTCGGCATTTTGTGTGCAACGCACCGTGGCAGCGCGGCCTGTTCCCTGATCAGCTAGATGAGGACGCCGACCTGCTGGCCGGGCCCTTCTGTAACGCTGCCAATGCACCTACCCTTGGCATACTGGCCAAGATGGGCTTTGCGGGCGCGTTTGTGAGCCCGGAACTGGCGCAGGAAGACATGCTGGCCCTGCCCGCGCAAAGCCCCCTGCCGCTGGGCGTGGTGCTTTCGGGTTACTGGCCCGTAGGCATCAGCCGCTTTGGCCTGTTGGGCGTCAAGGCCAACGAGCCCTTCCTGAGCCCCATGGGCGAACCTTTCTGGGCGCGCCAGTACGGCGGCAATATCTGGATATACCCCGGCTGGCCGCTGGATATAACCAGCAAAAGGCATGAACTCTTGGCGGCTGGCTACAGCTTTTTTGCCCATATGCAAGAAAACCCGCCCGCCTCTGTGCCAGACATGCGGCGCAAAAGCCTGTTCAACTGGGAAGGCGACCTGCTGTAACCCTGCGGGTGGGCCAAGGCTGGCCCTCACCGCCATTGCAGCACCCTAACGCACTTTACGGGCCGCCGTCAGAAGCATCTTCTGTCGGCGGCCCTTCTCTGGCGCAGGAGCCGAATGCAGACGCAAGCCCCCTTTTACAGCGCCCGTCAGCTTTTTCCGCGTGGGCTGGAGCAACCGCACGGCAGCCTGCGCTTTGGCGCAGACGCCCTGCTGCTGGCGGCCTTTGCCGCACGCGGCGTGGAAGGCATGAACAAGGCGAGGCGCAAGCAGCTTACGGCGGCCGATCTTGGCTGCGGCTGCGGTGCGGCCCTGCTGGCGCTGGCCCTGCGCTGCGAAACAGTTACGGGGCTTGGGCTGGAAAGGGAGGCCCCCCTTGTGCAGGCCGCCACTGCCAATGCCCTGCACCTTGGCCTTGCCGACAGGCTGCACTTTGCACAGGCAGACCTTGCGGATAAGGCATTTATGGCGGCCCTGCCCGCTGCCTCTGGCTACAGGGCTGGCAGCCTTGATCTGGTTTTGGCCAATCCGCCCTACGGCGTGGAAGGCCGCCCCTCGCCCAGCCCCCTGCGCGAACGGGCCATGCGCGGCGCACAGGGTAAGGAAGACCGCACACATGTGCTGACAATTTTTTGCAGGGCCGCAGCTGCCCTGTTGCGGCATCAAGGCTATTTTTTCTGCATTTATGATGCGCTGGCCTTGCCATTGCTGAGCGGTGCGCTGGATGCAGCTGGCTTTGGCCTGCGGGGCCTTCTACCTGTCAGAACGCACACGTCAAAGCCTGCACTGCGGGTACTTGTGCTGGCGCGCAAAAATACAGCCCACCAGTGCGCCATTGAAGCACCGCTTACCCTGCACCCGGGCAAGCACTGCAAGCCCCCGGCAGATACGGGCAGCCCCCGCTTGTCGGCACAGGCCTTGCGCTTCTGCCCATGGCTTGGCTGAATCCGCTGTGCGGCAGTGACCCAACAAATTTAAAAGAACAAAGACCTGCACCATATGCCCGCAAGGTGAATTATGAACTTTATCGCCGATCTGCATATACATTCCCGGTTTTCGCGCGCCACAAGCAAGGCGCTCAATCCCCGTCATCTGGCGGCATGGGCCCGCTGCAAGGGCATCAACGTGCTGGGCACGGGCGATTTTACGCATCCGCAGTGGCGGGCAGAACTGGCCGAGCAGCTTGAGCTCGATGAAGAAACCGGGCTGTATCGGCTGGCTGTGGAGCCGGAAACCCTCGATTTTATGGCTGCGCATACGGGCTCTGCCCTGCCGCAATCTCCCTCTCCGCTGTTTATTTTGCAGACAGAGATCAGCTCCATCTACAAGCGCGGCGGCAAGGTGCGCAAGGTGCACAATCTCGTATTTGTGCCCACCCTTGAGGATGCGGAGCGCCTTTCGCGGCGGCTTGCCCAAATTGGCAACCTCAATGCCGACGGGCGGCCCATCTTGGGGCTGGATTCGCGCGATCTGCTTGAAATAATGCTGGAATGCGCCCCCGGTTCGGTGATGATTCCCGCCCACGTATGGACGCCATGGTTTGCGCTGTTTGGCTCCAAATCGGGTTTTGACAGGTTAGAGGACTGCTACGGTGATCTTTCGGAGCACATCTTTGCCCTTGAAACCGGTCTTTCGTCCGACCCGGCCATGAACCGCCTTATCAGCGGGCTTGATGGCTACGCCCTTGTGTCCAATTCGGACGCGCATTCCGGGGCCAACTTGGGCCGCGAGGCCAATCTTTTTGCGGGCCGCCCCAGCTATGCAGGCATGTTTGCGGCCCTGCGCGCCTCTGCCAAACGACAGGATCAAAGCACGCTGGACTGCCGCTTTATCGGTACCATGGAATTCTACCCCGATGAGGGCAAGTACCACCTCGACGGCCACCGCGCCTGCAACGTGGTGCTTGAGCCCAAGGATTCGCTGGCCCTTGGCAATATCTGCCCTGTGTGCGGCAAGCCGCTGACCGTAGGCGTGCTGCACCGGGTACTGGAACTGGCCGACCGCGATACCGCACCGGAGCTGCCGCGCGAGCCCGAAGTGCGCCCCCTGATTCCGCTGGCCGAGGTGGTGGGTGAAATTTTGGAGGTGGGCCCCACATCGCGCCGTGTGCAAGAGCGATACAGCAGCCTGCTGCGTGAGCTTGGGCCAGAGCTGGATATTCTTTGCAGTTTGCCAGAGGCCGACATTCGCGCCCACTGGGAACCACTGGGCGAGGCCGTGGCCCGCATGCGGCGCGGGCATGTCTACCGCGAAGGCGGATACGACGGCGAATACGGCACAGTGCGTGTTT
>CAYPRZ010000019.1:23154-23477 GCA_964413315.1 uncultured Desulfovibrio sp.
GGCCCACATGCGCGGGGCACTGCCGGGAGTAAAAACCCCTGCCAAACGGGGCCGTAAAAAAGTTGCCGAAGCAGTACTGGAATCCGCAGCCACGGCAAACATTATTGCCAATTCCGGCGTGCGCGTGCGCCGCGCTGGCCAGCCACTCACCGGAAGTGCGGATGCTGCCACAGCATCCAACTTTGCTGCCGTAAAATCCGCAGCGCAGCACGACAGCCAAGAGCAGATTTTTGCCTATTCCGCCGAGCAGCAAGAGGCGCTTACCTCTGGGCCAGAGCCTGTGTTGGTGCTGGCTGGTCCCGGCGCTGGCAAAACCCGCGTGC
>CAYPRZ010000020.1:0-22853 GCA_964413315.1 uncultured Desulfovibrio sp.
AGGGGGAGTACAGCAGCACAAAGAGCATGAGCGAAAGTGCGGTGGCCTTTGACCAAGCATCGTCGCCTTTGAGGCGCTCTGCCAAGGGGGTTGGGTCTTCTGCATCCTGCTCGCCCATGGCGTAAGCAGTACCCATGGTGGCGACCACGGCTTCCTTGGCGGCCACACCGGCCAGCAGGGCTATGTCTGTGCGCCAGTCAAAACCCATGGGACGCGTGGCGGGCTCAACAGCCTTGCCAAGACGGCCGGCCACAGAGAAGGCCAGTTGTTCTTCCTTAAGCTGGTTGCGCACGTTACCCAGTTCTTCTTCAATGGGGGCGCGGGCTTCGTCGCCTTCGGCGAGGGGGGCCAGCTTTTCTTCAAGCTGCGAAATCTGGGTTTCAAAGGGGGCTGCCTTTTCTTCCGGCAGACCGGGAAAGGTCATGGCAGCCCAAATCAGCACAGATATGGCCACAAGCACCGTACCGGCCTTTTTAAGATACATCCAGCCGCGTTCCCAGCAGTGCAGCAAAAGGCTCATGAGGGTAGGCATACGGTAGGGGGGCAGCTCCATTACAAAGGGAGTAGATTCACCCTTAACGATGGAGGAACGCAGCAGCCGGGCCACAAGCAAAGCCATAACCCAGCCCACCACGGTGAGCAGAAACATGACCGTGGGCGCGTTGTCGGGAAAGAAAGCCCCGGCCAGCAGCAGAAATACGGGAAGCTTGGCGCCGCAGGCCATGTAGGGCAGCGTAAGCAGGGTTGCCAGCTTTTCTTTGGGGCTGCGCAGGGTGCGGGTGGCCATAACACCGGGGATGGCGCAGCCGCCAGCAATGCCGCCAGCAATGATGTAAGGCATGACCGATGCGCCGTGCAGGCCAAAAAAGCGGAAGATACGGTCCATCATATAGGCCACGCGGGCCATGTAGCCGCTGTCTTCCATAAACGAGATAAGCACAAACATAATGAGAATCAGCGGCACAAAGCTGACCACGCCGCCAACGCCCGCGATGATGCCGTCAACAATCAGCGACTGCGCGAGGCCTTCGGGCAGCAGGCTAGTGCACACCTCGCCAAGCATCGCAAAGCCGTCTTCAACCCAGCCCTGCGGATACGCACCCAGCGTAAATGTTACTTGAAACATCAGATACAGTACGCCAATCATAATGATCGGCCCCAGCAGGGCATTGGTAAGCACCCTGTCGAGCTTGTCTGAAAGGGCCAGACGATCCTTGCCCGCGTCCTGAGTGACGATGCCGTCACGCAGCAAACTGCGGATAAAACCGTAGCGGTAGTCTGTAATGATGGATTCGAGGTTGGTATTGAGCGTGCTGCGCACATGGCTCATGGCCTTTTTGCGCATGGCATCCAGATCTTCATACAGTTCGGCATTGGCGGCGCGCACTTCGCTCAAAATTTCGCTGTCAGCTTCAAGCATTTTCAGCGCCACCCAGTGGGGCATGTATTTGCTTGCAAGCAGACCTTCGTCTTCAATGCGCTTTTCCATATCCAGCAGCACGGGGTCGATGTCACTGCCGTAAGAGATGCGCAGGGCATTGCGCTTGCCTTCCTTGGCAAGCTGAACAGCCGCGTTCATGGCCTCGGTAAGGCCCTCGCCCGTGCGGGCCACCATGGGCAATACGGGAATGCCCACCAGCGAGCTTAAGCGTTCCATATCAATATGTATGCCTGCGGCGCGGGCCTCGTCCATCATGTTGCAGCACAGCACCACGGGAGCGCCCATTTCGAGCATCTGCACCGTCAGCAGCATGTTGCGCTCAAGGGCAGATGCATCCACCACGTCAATGACAGCCTGCACATTGCCAGCCGCCAGTTCACGCCGGGCCACCAGTTCTTCCATGGAGTATGCGGTGAGCGAATACGTTCCGGGCAGGTCAACCAAGGTTACCTGATCGTCGCCCACTGTGATGTGGCCTTCCTTGCGGTCAACCGTAACACCGGGATAGTTGCCCACATGTTGGCGTGCGCCAGTATAGCCGTTAAAAACCGTGGTTTTGCCACAGTTGGGATTGCCCGCAAGAGCTATCCGCAGTTTGCCGTCTGCATTAATATTGGCATCGTCGGAATTGTTGAACTGCCGAACAGCACTCATGCACGTACCTCCCCCAAGCTATGTACGGACTGAAGCCGCACCTGCGACAAACCAGCCATTACCGTGAACAAAAATTCGCTCATATCAGCCTACCTAGAACAGATTAACTTTGAAAACAGCCATTCTCAAAGTTCAAAACACGCATGCTCCGGCGCGTAACAGCACAACTAACTCTTATGCCTGCACTGCGGGGCGTCTGCCTAACCATTCGCGGCATTTCAAAATTGAAACGCTCTTGCTTTCAGCAGCGTGTCTTTTCTGACCTACGCCCAAACCCTGCTTTCATTCTTTGGCATGGGTTATAATGGCGCTCGCCGTTCAAAAAATTGAAATTCAATTCCAAAGTCCTGATTGATTTAGCCACCTGCCCTTCAAATGTCAAGCAATGGGAAACAATTTTCCAAAACTTTAAATAATTCCCCATTTTCTATGTGATACGGAACACATTTCTAAGTACCCGCGCCGCATCTGCCCAGCTTTTCTCTGGCAGTACCGCCTCAGCTACGTCAGGGTTGGGCTGCCCCTCCCCCAAAAAACGGAGGCCGCTGAAACCTTCAGCGGCCTCCCGTCCCGATACCGGGCTGGCAGTTCTGCATCTGAGAACGCTCCTTCAGCAGTCTATGCGCCCTTGAGGCATTCACGCAGGGAAGAAACGCCGCACGAGTGAACCATCTGCAAGGGGATGTTGCGCGAACGCGCCACCTGCACGGCCTTGCGCTTGGCCTCGTGAGAAATTTTGTTGGTGAACACGATCATGGCGTCGGGATTGCCAATCTTGTCCACAAAATTTCGTTCGTTGCGCGTGATGAACTTAAGGGAATGACCGTCCTGCTCTGCCGCTGCCATGTAGTCTTGTTTCAGGCGGTCCATGCCGCCGATGAGTGTTACGCACATACCTTGCTCCATTTTGCTGGCCGCTTTTGCGGGTTTGGTGTTGCTCCGTGACCTCCTTATAATTGAAATCGATTTTCAAAGTCAATAGGCATGATCCACTTTTTTGAAATTAAATTTCAATTTAAATAACAGGGGCGCTCTCCCCTGCGGAAAAGCGCCCTTGTATTGAGCATAAGCGACAAAAATCGCTTTTACTTATAGACAGTTACTTCAAGCAAATAACTTTCACCAGCTACTTCCAGCGGGCCAAAAATTCGGCGGCGCTGTTGCCAGCATCAATATGTTTGAGCAGGGCGCTGCCAAACACCACGGCGTCTGGCTGGGCATCTTGCGGCAGGGCTTCTAGCTGAGAGGGCTCGCGCAAGCCAAAGCCAAGCGCCAGAGGCAGCTTGAACGCAGAGCGCGCCCGCCGCATGGTCTCGGTTACCTGCGGGGCAATGTCGGTGCGCTCGCCAGTAATGCCCATGACCGAAACCACATACACATAGCCCTCGCCCACACTGCTGTAGAGCGCCATGCGCTCGGCACTAGTGTTGGGGCCAACCAGCGGTATCAGGGCAATGCCCTCTTTTTTCAGGGCATCGCGCATGGGGCCAGCTTCTTCATACGGCAGGTCGGGCACAATAAAGCCGTGCACGCCGCCACGGGCGGCATCGCGGGCCAGTTTTTCGTAGCCATACTGCAAGAAGGGGTTGAGGTAGCCCATAAGCACCACGCCCGACTGAATAAGCCCCTTGCGTTCGATGAGTTCTTCAAGAATGCTGCTCAGGCTCACACCATCGCTCAGGGCGCGGCGCGAGGCATCCTCCACCACCGGGCCGTCGGCCACCGGGTCGGAAAAAGGCACGCCGATTTCAATAATATCCGCCCCGCTCTCGTCCAGTTCCATCAGCGTGGGCCAGAAGGTGGACTGGTCGGGAAAACCGGCAGTCAAAAAGGGGACAAGCGCCGGACGACCGGCGGCCTTGGCATCGCGTATTTTTTGTTCAAGAAAATTCATGGTTACACCTCTTCCTGATCCTGCGCCGCAACGCCCAGCGCCTTGTTGACTATGCCCAGATCCTTGTCGCCACGGCCAGAGAGATTCACCACCACCTGATCGCCCTTTTTGAATTCGTGCGGGTGGTCGAGCACCCAAGCAAGAGCGTGCGAGGATTCAAGGGCGGGCAAGATACCCTCGGCGCGGCACAAACGCTGAAAAGCGTTGAGGGCGTTGGCGTCCTTGACCATGCCGTAGTGCACGCGCCCGGTTTTTTGCAGCCACGAATGTTCCGGCCCCACACCGGGATAATCCAAGCCCGCAGAGATGGAGTGCGAGGGCTCCACCTGACCGTCGTTGTTTTGCAGCAGCATGCTGTAAGCGCCGTGCAGCACACCGGGCGTGCCAAGGTTAAGCGGTGCGGAATTGAAGCAGCCGGGTTCGCCCGTGCCTGCCGCTTCCACACCGATAATACGCACGCTGGCATCCTCCACAAAGGGATGGAACATACCTATTGCATTGGAACCGCCGCCCACGCAGGCAACCACCGCATCGGGCAGCCGCCCGGTTTTTGCAAGCATCTGGGCACGGGTTTCGCGCCCGATGACGCTTTGCAGCATGCGCACCAGTTTGGGGAAGGGGTGCGGGCCAGCTGCTGTACCAAAGCAGTAATGGGTTGTTTTCTGGCTGCCAATCCACGCACGCAGGGCCTCGTTGATGGCGTCCTTGAGGGTGCGGGTTCCGCTCTCCACCGCATGCACGGTGGCGCCCAGCAGCTTCATGCGCATGACGTTGGGGGCCTGACGCTCCACGTCCTCCGCACCCATATAGATGGTGCATTCCAACCCCAGACGGGCGGCGGCGGCAGCCGTGGCCACGCCGTGCTGGCCAGCGCCTGTTTCGGCCACAAGGGCGGTTTTGCCCATGTATTTGGCCAGCAGCGCCTGACCAAGCGTGTTGTTGACCTTGTGCGCGCCCGTGTGCAGCAAATCTTCGCGCTTGAGCCACAGATCAAAGCCAAGCTCGGCCGAAAGCGTGGGGCAATAGGTCAGGGGCGTTTCGCGCCCGGCGTAGTTGAACAGCAGGTCGTTGAGCTCTGCCTGAAATTTTTCAGTGGGATAAATGTCGCGCATGGCCGCTTCCACTTCCATAAGGGGCGGCATAAGCAGTTCGGGAACAAAACAGCCGCCGAACTCACCAAAGTAACTGTCTTTCATGATGAATACCCATTGCCTTTGGAGTTTGCGGCCAAAAAGGCGGCCGCCATTTTTTCCCTGTTTTTACGCCCCGGCGCGTCTTCTACGCCGGAATTAAAATCTACCCCGGCAGGCCCGCACATGCCCAGTGCCTTGCCCACGTTGGCGGCGCTCAAGCCCCCGGCAAGCAGCCAAGGCTGCGGCGGGCGCAGACTGCCAAGATCAGACCAGTCCAGCTTGTACCCGCTGCCGCCGCCTTTCAGCCCGGCATCCAGCAGATAGTAGGCGCAGGCCTCTGCATGGCGTTGTAAATCATTATACAGCAAAGCGCGGTGGGTGTAACGGTCGGGCCAAAGCACCCGAATGACGCGCTCTGCGCAAATGGCCTTTGCGCATTCCACGCTTTGGTGGCCGTGCAATTGAGCAAAATCGAGCCGGGCCTCGTCCATGATGCGCCGTATCTCGTCCGACCCCTGATTCACAAACACGCCCACCCGCAGCAGCTTGCCGCTGTCGAGGGCGGCGGCCTGTTCTACCTTTATGCCGCGCGGGCTGCGGGGATGAAAGATAAAGCCGCACATGGCAGCGCCCAGCCGGGCCGCCTGATCCACATCTTCCTGCCTTGTGAGGCCGCAAAACTTGATCAACATGTGCGCTCTCCCCCGCTTTTGGCTGTTGCGCCCAGCATTGCCGCCAGCGCCTCGCCCGGAGTTCCGTTTTCCATAAGGGCGCTGCCCACAAGGGCCGCGTGGTAACCCGCCTCTGCCGCAGCCCGCAGGTGTTCTGCGCTGTTCATGCCGCTGGCCGCTATCCATTGTTCGCCGCTGGCTGGCGCAAAGGCCCGCACCAGTTGCAGACAAGCGTTACGGTCGATGGTCAGCGTTTCCAGATCGCGGGCGTTTACCTGTATGATGCGCGCCCCGCTCTGGCGGGCAAGGCGCAGGTCTTCTGCATCAAATATCTCAACCACGGCCTGAATGCCGTAGCTTTCGGCCTGTTCGCGCAGGGCACGCAGGGTTGCGGCATCGGGCGTCAGCCTCACTATCAGCAGCAGGGCCGAGGCTGGCGTGGCTGCCGTGGCCCGCACCTGCAAGGGATCAAAAATAAAGTCCTTGCGCAGCAGGGGCACGCGGGGGCCATTGTAGAGCGCCGGGTCTGCGGCACGGGCCAGATACTCCAGCCGCCCGCGAAAAAAGGTTTCTTCCGTCAACACTGATACAGCGCTGGCCCCGGCTGCGGCGTACTGGCTGGCCACATCCTCAACCTCCAGGCTCTCGCAGATCACGCCACGCGAGGGTGAGGCCCGCTTGTACTCTGCCACCACCGCCAAAGGGCTCTCTGGGGCACGACGGGCAAGCGCCGCCGCAAAATCTGGCCGCTGCCCATCATAAACCGGCGGCAGAGCGCCCTGAGCCTGCAAGGCTTGCAGGGCCGCCACCTCGGCCTGTTTGGCCGTGCGAAAACGCTCAAGCAGCATGCAGCACCTTCCTGCCCACACCGGCGCTCACGGCCTCGCGGGCACGGGCCATGCACAGGGCCATGTCCATTTTTTCTTCCAGCAGGTAGATGGCAAGGCCCACGTTCAACACCACCATATCCATCATGGCGCGGGGGCCATGCCCATCGAGAATGTCGTTGAGCACTGCCACGGCCTCTTCCTTGCCGCTCACGGCCAGATCGTCCACCGAGCAGGAAGGAATGCCGAATTCCTGCGGGTCAAGCATCATGGAGGTTATTTTGCCGTTCTGAAGCAGGGCCATCTTGGTGGGGCCGATGGGAGTTACCTCGTCATAATTGCCCGAACCGCAGACCACGGCGGCGCGTTGCAGGGGCGACTGCAACAGGGTTTCTGCCACCAGCTCAACCAGTTCTGGCCGCGCCACGCCCATAAGCAGATGGCTGGGGCGCGCAGGGTTGATCATGGGGCCGAGGATATTGAACAGGGTGCGCACGCCCATCTCTTTGCGCACCGGGCCGATATTGGCAAAAGAAGGATGGAAGTACGGAGCAAAAATAAAGGCAAAGTTGCGTTTTTTGACCATTTCGGCCACAGAGGCAGGGTCTTTTTCCAGTGTGATTCCAAGGGCTTCCAGCGCGTCGGCGCTGCCGCACTTGGACGAAACCGCGCGGTTGCCGTGCTTTACCACCTTGTAGCCCATGCCCGCCAATGTAAGCGAAGAAGCCGTGGAGCAGTTGAAGGAATTACGGCCATCGCCGCCGGTTCCCACCACGTCGATGGTGGTTCCCGAAATGCCGTCCACGCGCACGGCACGGGCCAGAGCGGCGCGGGTGGCGTGGGCCAGCTCAAGGGCGCTCTCGCCCTTCATGCGCAGGCCCATAAGGAAGCCGCCCGCCTGTGCCGGGGTCATCTTGCCGTCCATAAGGGCGGCAAAGCCAGCAGCGGCCATCTCGGCACTAAGGTTTTCCCTGCGGGCCAGACGCTCCAGAATACCAGAGAAATCAGTGGTTTCCGCGCCTGTGCCAAGGATACTCTGTGGGAAGTTGCCCAGCAGACGCAGCCCATCGGGGGTCAGCACCGATTCAGGGTGAAACTGCACACCCACCCACGGGCGGTCGTTATAGCGCAGGGCCATCACTTCGCCTTCGGGCGCACGGGCCGTTACCGTAAAGCGGGGGTTTTCCGCATCTTCATCGGCGCGCACCACAAGGGAATGGTAGCGGCCCACGCGCATGGGGTTGGGCAGGCCAAGAAACATGCCCGTGCCGTCGTGCACGATTTCAGACTGCTTGCCGTGCATGATGCAGGGCCCCACCTCTACCTTGGCCCCGGCGTGCAGCCCCAGCAACTGATGCCCAAGGCACACGCCCAGCACGGGAATGCGCGGGCTGAGCCGCTTGAGGAATTCGGGGCACAGGCCCGCATCGGCAGGATGCCCCGGCCCAGGCGAAATGCAGACCATGGAAAGTTCTGGGTTCACCGCCATATCCAGCACGGCAGGGTCATCGTTGCGCAGCACCACGGGCTTGTGACCCAAGGCGTAAAAGGCCTGCACAAGATTGTAGGTAAATGAGTCGTAATTATCGATGAGCAGAAACATATTCTTCGTCCTCCGCACGCAAGACCAGGCGCATGATGGCTGATTTGTTGCACACTTCCTTCCATTCCAGATCGGGATCGGAGTCATGCACGATGCCTCCGCCCGCCTGCCAGAAGAGCTTGCCGTCACGCATCCACATGCTGCGGATGGTGATGCCCGTATCGAGATTCACGCAGTCCTTGTCCAGACCAAGCCAGCCTATGCAACCCGCGTAGGGCCCACGCGCCCGGCCTTCTACCTCGCGGATGATCTCCATGGCCCGCACCTTGGGCGCGCCAGAAACCGTACCCGCCGGGAAGGTGGCGGCCAGCACGTCCAGAGCATCAAGCCCTTCCTCAAGCCGGGCGCTTACCCGGCTGGTAAGGTGCATGACGTGCGAGTAACGCTCTACTTCCATGTAGCGTTCCAGATTCACTGAACCGGGCTGGGCCACGCGGCCAAGGTCATTGCGGCCAAGGTCCACCAGCATGACGTGCTCGGCGCGTTCCTTGGGGTCGTCGCGCAGTTCGGCGGCAAGGCGGGCGTCTTCAATGTCGTCGGCCCCGCGCTTGCGCGTGCCCGCAATGGGCGAAAGCTGCAAATGCCCCGCCGTGCAGCGCACCATGACCTCTGGCGAAGAACCAAAGAGTGTCAGTTCGGGAAAGCGCATATAAAACATATAGGGCGAAGCGTTGAACCGGCGCATGCGGCGGTACAGCTCAAAGGGATTGCCCTCAAAAGGCGTGGAAAACCGCACCGAGGGAACCACCTGAATGGCCTCGCCCTGCCGCAGCATTTCCTTGATGCGGCGCACATATTCCTTGTAGCCCTGTTCGCTGGGTTCGGCGCACACGTTGTCGGGGTCAATGCGCACGGCCCCGGCCTGACCAGAAGCGCGGCCTTCAAGCGATTCGCGCGAGCTTTGCAGCGGGCGGTGTTCGCCAAGGCTCACCTGACACAGCCTGTTGTACAGGTGGTCAAACACCAGCACCGTGGAGGGCAGCATGAGCAGGCAGTCGGCCTCACTCTGCGGCATGACCGAAGCCAGCTTGGGATTGAACAAGCCAGCCATGCCAAAACCAAGGTAGCCGTACAGAGCACGGGTGATGGGCGGCAGATTCTTGATGTTGGTGGGGGTTTCCACACTCAGCGCGGCCATGAGCGCCCGCAGGCCGTCCACAAATGGCAGGCCCTCAAACCGGCGCAGCACCTCAAGCCGTGCATCGCGCACATCCAGAGCAAGCTTGCCATCGCGGCAGTTGATAAACATGGCAGAGTCGCAGGCCAGAATGCTGTATCGGCCCCAGCGGCCATCAACCTCGGCGCTTTCAAGCAAGATGCCGTTACCAGCGCCCACCATGCCCATAAACAGGCTGATGGGCGTATCCATATCCGCTGGCAACCAGCGGGCGGACTGTTGCAGCGTCAGCATGTGCTGCGCATCCCCGTTCGTGTTCATCTGCCGCATCCTTTGGGTTTTTGTGCCTGAAAAAATAAAAAACGCCGCCTCCTAGGGGAGACGGCGTTTACTTACGACAATGCCAACGTATCGGAACTTTTTAAGCCCGCACGTCTCCCCCACGCAGTTGGATGCGCCACCACCAGCCCTTAAAGCTGTTAGAAATGGTGTTGGAGAAAGAATTCATGCGATAGCCTTGTTCCTTATGTTTGAAGCGACACTACACGCCAACGGGCAGAGTGTCAACATTTCTAAACAGTTTTTTGCGGTTCTGGCGCGGAGAGGGGCAAAGCCGCACGGCCCCCCCTCCTCGCGCCGAACCCCAACTATTTGCCGAACAGAATTTCCTGATAATTGGGCAAGGCCCACAGGTCGTCGGCCACGCGCACTTCAAGCAGATCCGCATAGCGGCGCACTTCAAGCATGCGGGGCAGCACGTTGTCGCGATAGCTTTGGGCGGCCTCAAAGCCGTAGCCCATATTATCGGCCTTGGTCAGCACGTCTTCAAGCTGACCGCAAGCGTCCTGCATAAGGCGCAGGTTAGAGGTAATCTCGGCAAGAGTGACCGTTTTGGGGTCTTTGCCAATGGCGCGCATGTTGGCTGCGGTGGCGGCCAGTTCACCCTGATAGCGCATGCCCGCAGGGTAAATGATGGTGTGCGCCATGCGGATAACCAGATTGGCCTCGGTGCGCACGGTTTTGCAGTACTGCTCAAGATAGATTTCTTGCCGCGCCTTAAGCTCGGCCCGGTTGAGCACGCCAGCCTTTTCGTAGAGGTTGACAACCTCAGGCTTGGTAAGCTCGGCCAAGGCTTCGGGGGTGGTGCGCAGGTTGGGCAGGCCACGGCGCTCGGCTTCCTTGTGCCACACTTCAGAGTAACCGTCGCCGTTAAAGATAACGGCGCTGTGCTCGTCGATAACGTGGGTGATAAAGGATTCCAGAGCCTGATTAAAGGTCTTGCCCTGAGCCAGTTCCTTTTCAAGCCAGTCGGCGGCAAAGCCCAACGAATCGGCCATCATGGTGTTGAGCGCAGTGATGGAACCAGCAGCAGACTGGCTGGAACCAAGAGCGCGGAACTCAAAGCGGTTGCCCGTAAAGGCCACGGGGCTTGTACGGTTGCGGTCGCCCGGATCAGCGGGCAGCGGGGGCAAGGTGTCCACACCCAAGTTAAGGGCACGGCCCGTGCGGCCATTGCCAGCGTTTTCAACGCGGCCAGCGCGGAAGGCTTCAAACACTTCGGTGAGCTGGTCGCCAAGGAAGATGGACATGATGGCCGGCGGGGCCTCGTTGGCACCCAGACGGTGGTCGTTGCTGGCGCTGGCTACAGTTGCGCGCAGCAGACCGCCAAACTTGTGCACGGCGCGGATCATGGCAGCGCAGAACACCAAAAACTTAGCGTTGGCGTGTGGGGTTTCGCCGGGATCAAACAGGGTTCCCAATTCCGCATTGCCAATGGAATAGTTCAGGTGTTTGCCCGAACCGTTCACGCCAGCAAAGGGCTTTTCGTGCAGCAGGCACTTGAGGCCGTAGCGCTTGGCCACGTTGCGCAGCATGGACATGATGATGTGGTTGTGGTCCACGGCCAGATTGCTCACCTCAAAGAGGGGGGCAATTTCGTACTGGCTGGGGGCAACCTCGTTGTGGCGGGTGCGCACAGGCACGCCCAGCTTGTACAGTTCGCGTTCCACTTCCATCATGTACGAAAGCACACGCTGGGGAATAACGCCAAAGTACTGGTCGCTGAATTCCTGCCCCTTGGCAGGACGCGCGCCAAACAGCGAACGGCCAGCAATTTGGAGGTCGGGACGGGCAAAGTTGAAATTGTGGTCGATGCAGAAATATTCCTGCTCAAGACCAGCGTAAGAAACGATGGGCAGGGGGGTATCTTCGCCAAACAGGGCCAGCACGCGATGGGCTTCGCGGTTCAGGGCCTGACCAGAGCGCAACATGGGGGTTTTTTTGTCCAGCGCAACGCCCGTCCACGAAAGAAACATGGTGGGAATGCACAAAAACGTGCCGTTGCGGTTTTCCATGATGTAGGCGGGGCTGGTCACGTCCCAGGCGGTGTAGCCGCGCGCTTCAAAGGTAGAGCGCAGGCCGCCGGAGGGGAAGGACGAAGCATCGGGTTCACCACGAATAAGCATGGAGCCCGAAAATTCGGCAATAACGCCGCCGGAGCCATCGGGCATCAAAAAGCTGTCGTGCTTTTCGGCAGTCTGCCCGGTGAGGGGATAAAAAATGTGGGTAAAGTGGGTGGCCCCTTGCTCGATGGCCCAGTCCTTCATCACTGCAGCAACGGTGTCGGCAATGGCAGGATCCATGCGCTCGCCGAATTCGATGGTCTTGCGCAGGGCCTTGTACACGCTCTTGGGCAGGCGCTCGCGCATGACGCGGTCGTTGAACACGTTGCAGCCGAAAATATCGGTGGGTTTGGTATCCACGAAGTTGAGGGGGGCTGCTTCGGGTTTGTAGGTGGTAATGGCCTCAATGGCGCTCTGTCTGGCGGATTTACTGCTCATGGACGAACCTCGCGCTCAGGGCGGGCGCTATATTTGGGGTGCGATAATCCCGCATATGGCGGTTGGATATCTGCCTTTGCAAACAGCCGCTAAACGCCCGCGCCCGTGCTGCCCTGAAGCACGCGGACAAGGGGAGCCGCCGCAAAAACTGGCGAACACTTGGGTGCCCGCTCCAATGCCATGTCATCCGGCCTGCGCCACAATAAACGCAGGCAAAAAACAGTACAAACATGCTGTCAAAAAGGTGCGCCGTGCGTGCCGCCTTGCGGCAACACGTTGTGCCAGGCGCACCCCCTCAACATATCTGGCAAAATCCCGGCTAGGCAACGCTCACGATTTCGATTTCAAAGGTCAGCGTTTTGCCCGCCAAAGGATGGTTGGCATCAAGGGTGATTTCGTCCGCGCCCACTTCGGTAATGGTCACGTCCATCTGGCCCTGCTCGTTAGAGAGCTGCAAGGGCACGCCCACATTCAGGGGAATGTGGTCAGG
Source organism: uncultured Desulfovibrio sp. (assembly GCA_964413315.1). GTDB lineage: Bacteria > Desulfobacterota > Desulfovibrionia > Desulfovibrionales > Desulfovibrionaceae > Desulfovibrio. The sequence continues at coordinate 12,671 of CAYPRZ010000020.1, forward strand.
AACCTGCGCACGGGGCACGGTGAAAAGCAGTTCGGGATCGGTTTCGCCGTAGGCGTCTTCGGGCGCGATGGTGACGGTAACGGTTTCACCGACTTCGCGACCTTCAACGGCGGCTTCAAAACCCGGAATCAGCATGCCCTTGCCCAGCACAAATTCAAGGGGGTCGCGCTCACGCGAAGAGTCGAACACCGTGCCGTCGTCAAGGGTACCCGTGTAGTGCGCGCGCACCGTATCGCCTTTTTTGATAGGCATAATTACTCCATATAGTGTGTATGGGCGGTCTGCGGCATTTCCTGCCGCATGTCGGCAGGTTCCGCACAGGCAGAAGCCCGCCCGCGAAAAGAATAACGCCCACTGTAAAGCACAAGCAAAACATGACGGGGGGTTTCTGTCAATGTTGTACTGCGGCAAGAGCCTGTCAGCCCCTTGTGTGCGCGGGTTTGCGGGTCTTGCCCCTTTAACGCAACAGGCCAGAGCCTGCGAGTATTGCGCAGCCCTTTTTTGTACTGCGGCCCGTTGTACAAGCGGCAGCAATACCTGCCAGTGCACTTGACAGAGCAGGAAACCGAACAGATAATCAACAATTGCTCTCAACGGGAAAATTCCGCTCTGGTCTGGGCGGCTCACGCAATCTTTCAGAGGTATCTCAGAGGTATTTTTTATGTCCGACATCCGCTCCACGTACACCGACGAATGCAATTTTTATGGCCGCCACACCCCCCGCGAGCTGGCTGAAACCTTTGGCACACCCCTGTATGTTTACAACGAAAACGTGCTGCGGCAGCGGTGCCGCGACCTTATGGGCCTTTCCAAGCACCCCGGTTTCGGCGTGAACTATTCCGTAAAGGCCAACGCCACCCCTGCGCTGCTGCGTATTGTGCGCGAGGAAGGCCTGGTGGTGGACGCCATGAGCCCCGGCGAACTGTACATGGACGAGCTGGCGGGCTTTATCCCGGCTGAAATTCTGTACATTTCCAACAACAATTCCGAAGCCGAGCTTAAAAACGCCGTTGCGCGCGGGCTGCTTATCAGCGTTGATTCGCTCTCGCAGCTCGATACCCTTGGCCGCATCAACAGGGGCGGCAAGGTTATGGTGCGCTTTAACCCCGGCATTGGCGCTGGCCACCACGCCAAGGTTATCACTGCGGGCAAGGAAACCAAGTTTGGCGTTACCCCCGACAAGCTGGACGAAGTTTTTGCCCTGCTTGAAAAGCACGAGCTCACCCTTGCAGGCATCAACCAGCACATCGGCTCGCTCTTTATGGAGCCCGATGGCTACCTCGACGCCGCCGAAGTGCTGTTGCACCTTGCCGACCGCCTGCCCGCCAGCATGTTGGCCAAGCTTGAAGTTATCGACTTTGGCGGCGGTTTTGGCATTCCCTACCACAAATATGAAGGTCAGGCCCGCCTGAGCATGGCCGATCTGGGCAGCCGTTTGCACGCACTTATCAGCGGCTGGTCTGAAAAATCTGGTTACAAGGGCCGCTTTCTTGTGGAACCGGGCCGCTATGTGGCCGCTGAATGCTGCGTGCTGCTCGGCTCTGTGTATGCCGTGAAAAACAACGGCGACAAGCGCTATGTGGGTACAAACCTTGGTTTCAACGTACTGGTGCGCCCGGCCATGTATGACTCTTTCCACGATGTGGAAATCTACGGAGCCGATACGCAGGCGCGCAAAAACATGGTGCAGACCATTGTGGGCAATATTTGTGAAAGTGGCGACATCCTCGCAAAAGAACGCGAACTGCCCGTTATTTGCGAGGGAGATGTGCTTGGGGTACTTGACGCCGGAGCTTATGGATTTACTATGGGTTCCAACTACAACCAGCGTCGTCGCCCTGCTGAAGTTCTCATTCAAAGCGACGGCACTGCCAAACTTATCCGCCGCCGCGAAACCCTTGAGGATCTTGCGCGCTGCCTGATGGATTAATGTGACACAATTACGCGGCAACTCCGCGCAGCAGGCCCGGCCCGCGCCCGACCTGAGCACTTCCCCTCGCGCCATCTGGCGGCTCACGTGGCCCCAGATGCTCATGATGTACCTTATGTTCTTCATGGGCTTTGTGGCGGTATGGGTTGCGGGCCAGATAAGCGCGGACGTGCAGGCGGCACTGGGCATGGTAAACCAGTGCGGCATTCTGCTGATGGTGGTTGCCATGGCCATATCGAGCGGCGCTACGGCGGCTGTAAGCCAGTCGCTGGGCGCGCTTAAGGTCATGCGGGCGCAACGCTATATTGGTACAACAGTTATTGGCTGCCTAGGGCTTGGCTTTGCCGTGGCTCTGGCAGCCGTTTTTTTCGGCGATGGCATACTGCACATGCTCATGGTGCCCAAAAGCATCATGCCGCAAACCAGCGAAATGTGGGCAGTAAGCATGCTGGGGCTGCCCGCGCAGTATTTGTACGCCTCAACCGGAGTTATGTTTCGCGCCACACGGCAGGTGCTGCCGCCCCTGTGGGTTGCCACGGGTGTATGCCTGTGCAATCTGCTGGCCTGTCTTGGTCTTGGCCTTGGCTGGTTTGGCATGCCCAACATGGGCTACATGGGCCTGATCTGGGCCAATGTGGGCGCGCAGTATCTGGGTGCGGTGTGCAACTGTGCCCTGCTGGCGCATTCTGGCTATCTGGGCCGTTCATCCCTGCCTTCGCTGCGCTGGCTCAAGGCTGGTCTGCCCTATCTGCTCAAGGTGGCTCTGCCTGCGGGTGCGGCGCAGATTGTGTGGCAATCTGGCTACATGACCCTGTTTGTGCTGGTGGCCTCGCTGCCCGCCGACAGTGTCAACGCCCTTGCCGGGCTCAATGCCGGCCTGCGGGTCGAAGCCCTGCTGTTTTTGCCGGGCATGGCCTTTAATATGAGCGTGGCCGTGCTGGTGGGCAACAGCCTTGGTGCGGGCAAACCCGCCGAGGCGAGGCGCGTGGCCCTCAATATGGTAAGCCTTGCGGCCATAGCCATGAGCTTTATGGCTGCCCTGCTCTGGCCTTTCAGGCAAGAGATTGCCCAACTGCTCTCGCAGGAACCGGGCACACAGACTCAAATTGTGAGCTACCTGACCTACAACCTGCTCTCCACGCCCTTTTCCATAGCCAGCACGGTTATGGGCGGCGTGATGACCGGGGCCGGGGCCACCAAGTACAACCTAATGATTTTTGGCGGCAGCTTCTGGGTGGTGCGTCTGCCACTGGGCTGGCTGCTCGGCCACATTCTTTGGGGCACAGCCTCTGGCGTATTTGTGGCCATGCTCGTATCCCAGATTCTGCAAACCTGCATCATGCTCTACGTGGTGCTGTTCCACGACTGGACGCGCTTTGCCATGAGCCGCAACCGCCAGCCGCAAACCTCATAAATACCGCCTGAGAGGCCGCAATGGCGGCCACCGTGGCATGCGCCCGCGCACTGGCATGCATCTGCGCATTTGGACGCGAGGAGACAACTGTGAGCAAAACCTTTACGCCTGTCAGCTTGGACGGACGCCAGCAATATTACGAACTGTGGGCGCGCACGCCCCAGCGCTCGCTGGACTACACCTTGGCGAACCTCTGGGGCTGGCAGGACTATTATGGCCTTTAATGGTGCTTTGACGACAACCTGTGCTGGATACGTCAAACGCGGCCCTATCAGGTTTGCTGGGCCCCCGTGGGCGACTGGAACGCTGTTTCGTGGAAAGACCTGCTGCCCTGCGGCTTTAACCCCGAAGCGCACAACATCACCCGTGTGCCCGAAAAACTGCTTGAAATCTGGCAGCGCGAACTGCCCGGCCTAGTGGACGCACAGGAAGACCGCGGTCAGTGGGAGTATCTGTATAAGCAGGAAGAACTGGCAGAACTGCCGGGCAACCGCTTTCACAAAAAACGCAACCATTTCAACGGCTACGCAAAAACCTACGGCGAGCCGGACTACCACACCCTGGACGATGCCATGGTTGAGGACGTGCTGGCCGTGCAGGACGACTGGTGCCAGTGGCACGAATGCGAACAATCCCCCTCGCTGCGTGCAGAAAACGAGGCCATCAACCGAGTGCTTAGCCACTGGAACTGCTTTACCGGCCTTGTGGGCGGCTCGCTGTATGTGGACGGCAAAATGGTGGCCTTTAGCGTGGGTGAAAACCTCGACGGCCAAAATCTTGGCGTGCACTACGAAAAAGGCCTCAACGGCTTCAAGGGCGTGTACCAGACCATCAACTGCCTGTTCTCACGCAATGCGGGGCAAGGCTTTACCTACATAAACCGCGCGCAGGATTTGGATGAAGAAGGCTTGCGTCAAGCCAAGATGACCTATCTGCCCGCCGACTTTTTGCGCAAGTACAAGGTTTGCATCCGTAAAAGCTGACAAACTGCGGCTGCGGTGTGCACTGGTGATACTATTTGTTGCCTACACTAGCAGAAACCACACCGCAAGCCACTACCATTACTGGCAAATAAAACCGCGCAAGAGCCACTCACTGGCTATTGCGCGGTTTTATTTATGCGCCGTGCGTTAGGCCTTGCCTCCCCGCGCCGGTATCCCCTGCAATGGTCTATGCTCTCTGCCACCCAGCCGCAGGCCCGCAAAAGCTGGTGCAGCAAAAGGACACTGACGGCAGGCGCAAAAACGCAAAACCCCGACATAAGCCGGGGTTTCGCAAAAAACAGTTGAGGTGACTGAATCATGCCACATCTGGTATTCTTGTCAACATAAGATACCAAGTTGAAAGGTCAAACAGCCACCAGTAAATCGAAGTGTATAGTGAATGGAAATTTTTTTATCTGCAATACCAGAATGGTGGAAGCATCGTGCAACTTTTTCTGCGAGCGAAAAATCAATGAGCCCCAGCCTTGCATGCACGGGCCGCTTCTGCGTCGATTCAAAATAATATAAAAAAAGGCACTTACAGAAACTGCAAGTGCCTCATTTAATTTGGCGTCACCAACGGGATTTGAACCCGTCTTAACGGCTTGAGAGGCCGGAACCCCTTTCGCGCATTGGCTTAAATCCACATTCCCCATGCTGCATAACCTCCATGTGCCAACGAATTTACACGTTGTTTGGCACATGCCTTAGCACACGCCTCCACACCCCACCTCGCCCGGTTCTGGGCATCTCTCCACCACGTCTACGCAAGGGTAGCAAGCTCCTCACGCAACGCCCTTGCCCGTGCCTCAAGCTCTGCCAGTTTTGCGACGTCTGCCGGGTCAGCCGTGCCACCGCTGGTTGTTGCAGCCAGAATTGCGCGCAAAGGCCTTGCGCTTGCCGCGTCAATCGCTGTGAGCTCGGTCTCGATTTCTGCACGACGGATTTCTGCCGGGGTAACGGGGACAGGTGCGACCACACGATACTGATTACGGTCAGCATCCGTGATTCGGAAAAGGCCGCATTCCCAGATGCCAGCGACCCATTTCGGTTCGACTTCGCATTCAAAAAAATCGCCAGATTCGATATTTTCAATTTTGTACATGGCTATATCCCCTTAAGCGTAACGCCGTAGTTCATGAGAGTGCCTTTGTTGCCGATTGTCGTAGCTGCGGAGTGGTCAAAGGCAACGGATGCAGGGCCAGCTAATTTGTTGATTGCATGACCACCAGACTCCCCTGTAACTGACACAAGCTGCCCAGCAGCCCCGCTGGTTTTAGCAACCCCCATGATTGCTGTGTTGGCATATTTGCCGATGTAGAGGTTGGTGCTTGCTGTATTGGCGTAATCGTATAGGCAGATAAAGCTGAAGTCCCCGCCGGGAATGATGCTAGGGTAAGACCCGTTGGTAGTCGCTGCCGACCCGAATAAGGTTCCGCTCCCGCTGACCAGTTGCCCAGTCGCGGAGCTGATTGCCCACATGACGCATTGGGTAGCCATCGCCGCGACGGCCACGATAAAGCCATTCTCATAAAAAGCATCAACAGGAGAATTAAAGAAGTTCGCGCCCGCGAGCTGGGTTGTCACGTACCCCGTCCCGGTCGTCGGCAACTTTGTCAGCACTTCCTTACTGTCGCTGCTGCGCGGCCAGATCAGCCAGAACGCCGCGCCGTCGTTGAGCAGTTTCGTGAGGTTGCTTACGCCGATATTTGTAGCGGCAGAAAACCCACCCCCCTGAAGCGTGCCTGTATTATCAAACACACTAGCTATTTGGTTCGTCCCATTGGGGCGGGCCACCGCGTAATGGCCCGGCATCACTGAAAGTTCTGGGATGACAGTCGCGGAAACCGTGTCCAGATTCGTAAATGCCAGTACCGATGCTCCTCCGGTAGTCACGATTCCGTGATATAGGCCGATGCTGGCTGCGGTGTTCGTACTGGACACGGCGATCACCAGATTACCGTTCGACAACTGCGCCATGCGGTGATACTGCGTGTTGGTCGTGCCTGTGCGCGTCCATACGGTCGTCGGCGCGAGAACGGCGCTGCCTACGTTGTCATACGTCACTAGGCGACTTTGCAGGGCCAGTTGATAGACGATGGCGAAACCGCCGCCGGACAACGCGACTGCGGAGTAATACGCATTCGTTGCAGTTTCCGTCAGGGTAAAGGCTCCGCCTGACACGCTCACGAGGTTCTGGTCATATACCGCCGCGTACATGGTGCCTCCCCCCGTGGCGAGGAATACCGCGATGCTGCCGTTTGCAAGCTGGGCTATTTGTGGATTGAGGTAGACCGTCCCGCCGGCCACGGTGACCTGCGCGATAAGCCCGCCTGCGGCGGAGTATTTGGACAGGTTCGCGGCGGACACACCCTGTGTTACCGTATAGATGCTGCCGTCTGTTCCCCGCAACACGGCTTGCCTATAAAACCCCTGTGTTTGTATGGACGAAATCTGAGTTTGAGCGCCAATCAAGCCTGTGGCTGCGTTGGTCTGCGCTGTACCATATGTGCAGTTTGATACGGCTGCGGTATTTGTGCCTTGCACACAACAACCTTTCCCGTCTGGCCCCATCTGCACCAGATCATTTTCGTTAATCTGTTCGCCAGCCAAGACCTGAAATGTCTGTGCATCTGCGTTGTTTATGCTTAATGTGCGCCCCATTTACGCCTCCTCATAACCGTGCACACGCACGACAATCGTATTTTTATCGGCCCAAGCAACGACCGTTTCGCCAGCCGAAAGTGTGAGTCCGGTACGCTCCAAAACACCGCCCGCCGGAATGTCCACGCCGTATTCGATATAGTCTTCGTCAGCGAGATCGGAGGCTGCACCATCCACAATGGCAAGTCGTATTTTTGCTGAATAAGCACCGATATTGCACATCATCACGCTGCACGAGGCTGTATTAGCCGCCGGAACTGTGTACGCCGCCGTGTTTGTGGATGCCGCTGGTTTTACAACCCCAAGCCTGCCTATTTTCATGATTTTTCTCCTATGCTAGCCGCTGATAAAATATGCGCGGGCTTTTGTTTGTATCTCTGCCAGCTTTACGCCGGACAATGCAAAGCTACTGGTACCAACGCACAAAAACTGCCCAACAGATTCCGCATCCGGAACTGGAAAACCAGAGCCCGCCGTGACTATGGCAACCGCGTCTTTAGCCTCCGTTGCCGCAGCCACAGCACTTGTTTCGCAGTAGTGGCACGGGTAACTGCGATTGTTTCAGAATTTTTTGCTTGCGTTGCCGATGCGGCTGCTTCTGTTGCCTTTGCTACAGCGACAGCAGACTGTGCAGCAGCCGTTTCCGCAGACACGACGATTCCGGTTGCAGCATCGTTAATGCCTGGGATAACGCCGGAGTTAAGCTCGCCAACCATCGTGCTCATTTGGTTCATCGACGTGCGCACGCCAGCATCAAAGGTGGCTTGCGGTAATTTGCGCGTGGGCCATGCCGAAACTGGCGTTAAAGTTGGTACTGACATAAACCATCTCCCCCTTAGATTAGGCCTTGTATATCTACAGATAGTTGCTGTTCATTCGGCCCGCTGTAAACGCTTCGCCAATCCTCAATCCATCCGAACACAGTCAAAGCGTTGTACCCATCGTCGCGATTATCACCTATCCAGACACAAGGCTTTGACCGTAGGGATGTAAGTATCCCAGCAACATAATCGCTTTGGTCTGGATGTAGGTATATTGGCAGACTGCTACGTTTCGCGAACGAGCGCGGCACAAGCGTTGCAACGCCGAAATCATCAACTGTTTTTTTGCTGTAATCCGTCACCCTCGATTCGGCGTCAAATTCTGTTATCCCGATTGTGTGTGCGACACCAACGACAACATGGCCAACGGCTGGTTGCTGTGTGTCAGCCACCACAGTTACATCTAATGTTCCTCCGACACCGTAAACAATGTCACTCCTAACTATATCAGTTGTGTTCTTAATACGACTAAAGCAGTAATCATACAGAGAGTAACTGCCTATATCAGCAACCATCTCAATTGTTTCTTCAAACAATACGCCATCACCGCCTGCTCCGTCCGTTATTTTAACAGTTACAGTATCTGCTGACAAGTTCAACAACGCGAATGAATTCGCATGGTCAAATGGTACGGTAAAAGTTAGTGGTGTACTAACCGTTCCAACAGTTTGCGTTTCCACAAAATCATCAAGCATCTTGTACGGCCCGGTTGCGCCCAATTTTCGCCACACCGCAGCCGTGCCTGAATTATTTGCCTCAACCGATGGGTCTTTGCCCACGTTACTCGCGGCAAGACTCTGGTAGCGCACATGGTTATACCGAACCAAAGCATCCAGAGCGTATGTCGTTGTGCTATTCCATGTTGCGCCGTCCACAGCATCACTTTCCGCAATCGAACACGCCGTTAATGTAAGCGTGTTCGGCTCAAATACCTTTGCCATATCTATCACCTCCCACGCTTACGCGGCTGCTATGGTTACGCCTTCCTGCGCAAACATATCCATTCTGTCGCGGATACGCCCCTGATCTGCCATTATGCGGTCGGTCTTGGTCAGCAGTTGGCGCAACGTGTCGTTCATATTGTTGATAGCCGCCACAATGCTGCCGCTGTCGATATTCCCGCCACCCGACATCCCACGCATCAACGCCATGCTGTCGGTATTGTTGATAACGCCCCATTGCTGTGGGCTGACAACCAGTTCCGGCCCGTTTTCACCCACCCAGAACGGCTGGTTAGCCGGGGTGATGCCGCCTGTGGCATAGCCCTCGATCTTGCCATGCCGCTCGTACCACTCGGAAACGGTCATGCCCGCATTGGCAATGTTTTGGGCAATATCAGCAGCCGTCCAATTCGTTTTGCCATCTGCCGCGTACTTGTTTGCATCAGCCGCTTTTGCAGCAAGAAGGGCCATGTCTGAGCCATATTTGCTTGTTGTTGACGTGTAACTGGTCGGGACAGATTCAGCGACACCGTATTTAGCCCACCACGATTCGACAGATTCTCCCGCATTGGCAATGTTCTGTGCGATATCCGATGCAGTCCAGTCTGTGCGACCCCCGCTTGCCTGTGCGTTGGCTTGCGCTGCTTTATCGGCCAGCAGCTTGTCCATCTGTGATTGAGTCGTATTTGCCGTGTTGCCCCAAAGGTTTGTTGTGGACGCTTGCGCCTCTTTTGTGATCTGCGACATGGACAGCGCAGCCGTCCTCAAGATGCGTGGCAAGCGTTGCGGCTCCGCTGGCGATTTCCGAAGGCTCGTTACCGTACCGCTGGCAGTCTGCAACCATGCCCAGCAATTTGCCCTCGGCCTGCTGTTTCAGCCCTTCGCGGCGTACAACGGCAGCCAAGTGCAGAATGGATTCTTCACGCGCTGAGGCGATGGACAGGGCGTAAAAATTGGCAACATCAGCCATGCCCACGCCGGGGTAATCCTTGGCATGGGCATTCACCCACTCGCCAACCGTAACGGGGTCAGGGCGTTTACGCACGGTGTCATTGCCGAGCTGTGGAATGGATATATGCGGGCGATAGCAATGACTCAGGGGAAAGACATTTCGCAAATCCCCATCTTGCGTTCTGAGGACGCGGCGTTGCTTATGGTTCTTTTTAAAATTGCTAGGGAACTAAATGGAGCAGGGGTTAGGGATTCAGCCGTAGATGCAGCCGGATACCTTGGGATTTATGCAAGCATGAGGGGGTATTAATATGGCTAGATTCAGAACTCATGGGATGAGTGGCACGCCAATATATGAATGCTGGCACCATATGAAGCAAAGGTGCAACGGCACGTCAAACCCAGAATCCAATAAAAATTATCAGGCTCTTCCGGGTTTTCCGTGGGTAGGTGACCAGTTATAGTCACCCCCGGAGGGT
>CAYPRZ010000021.1:0-10184 GCA_964413315.1 uncultured Desulfovibrio sp.
GCCTCCAAAGCGACCCCGCCCCCCGTGAATTGCTTGCCCCCACTTGGGCCACCGACAAGCGCGGTCTGCTGGGCGATTTGCGGCGCGCTCTGGGGGCGCGAAATCTTTGGCAGGGAATGCATGCCGACTCGCCCTTGGTGTGTCCGGCGGTCTTTTTGGGCGCTGGCGGCGTCAGTGCGGGTTTTTGATCGGGGCGAGTACCGTGATGTGTACACTCCCCTCACAAAAATCCACCCTTCCTTGCCCGCGCCAAAAAATCCTCGCCGGGCACTGCCACTGTCCTTGAATCCCATTCGGTGCTGGTGGAGCGAGTGGCATGTTACTGGTCAAATATCACAATTCCGCGCCGGATGTTCCAATGGTCCCCGGCGCGGATTTTTTTCTTTTGTATAGGCGAGGCTAATCTACGGTCAAAATGACGGAAAAAGCCTTGAAAAATACGGTAACCGTCTGGCCTGCCACCAAGTTGATGGGATTTTCTGGCCCCCGGTTGCGCAAGGCGCATACTTGGCTACCTTCACCCAAGGCCACCAAAATTTCGGCAACCATGTCGTCCTCGCGCACACGCTCCACCACGCCGGTAAAGCAGTTTTCTGCCGGGGGCGAGCTTTTGGGCGATAGTTCGCCCCCCTGCACCAGCACCCAAGGTGCCTTGATGCTGGCATTAACCAGCTTGCCCTCATTGAGGGCCAAAGTCTTGCAACTCTCGTCGGTGATAAGCGATGAAACGCGCAAACCGCCAGCGGTGCGCAGCACCACCTCGACCAGCAGCCCGCTTTGGCGCAATGATGTTATGCGGCCCTGAAAAACGTTACGGGCACTGGTTTTCATGGGGCGCTCCCTTTGCAGTTGTTCGCGCAGCAGGCGTTTGGCCTCTTGCGGGTCGCAGCGGACAATGCCGCTTTGGCCGGGTGCGGAACGCCGACCAAGAAAAATATCTACTACGGGCAGGGGCAGACCCTGCCGCCCCAGTTCAAGGGCACGGGTGTGGCGCAGCGAACGCGCACTCAACAGGCCCTTGGGCAAACCGCAAGCCGCCCCGCACTGTTGCAGGCAGCGGCGCACATAACTGGCATCGCAGCGCAATAGCTCACGGGTTTCGGGAAACAGCGTGGGGTCTTCAAGCACACGTCTGAGGCGGCGGCTGATGGTCAGTGGCAGCGGCACTTCGCGTCCGGGGGTCTCGTGTGTGCCGGGAACACGTATGACGCCCTCCTGAAAATCGAGATGCGTGGGCATGATTTCAAAAATTTCCACCAGCCGCAGAGCCGCATAGCGCAGCAGCATAAAGATGAGCCACATGCGCAGACGGGGCCTTTTTTCGCGCGGGCCACGTGCGGCGCTGGCACGCTCCCACAGCCATGTTTCCACGGCAAGCAGTTCTCTAGGGCTTATGCGCCCAGTGTCTTGCAGCAGCGCAGACGAATCACGTCGCATGAGCCTTTGGCGCAGCCATGCCCTGTCAGCGGAAGAAAGCGAGCGCAAAAGCGCGGCCATTTCCTCACGGTTTTTGTTTTTTTCCATGCAGCATCCCGTCAGTTTTCAAATCTTATACAAATAAAAACCCTTTGTTGTACAGTGTTCACGCTTTTAATAAAAAACGTGACTGTGTTGCCCGTGTCGCTGGCTTCTGTACTGTGAACGAACAAACAGCGATCTGGCGCACGGAGGAACTGCATGAAAAAGACAGCTCAAGTTCGTGGGGCCTTTGGCCGCATGGCACTGGCACTGGCCTGCGTGGCCATGCTCAGTCTTCCTGTTCAGGCTGCGGAAATGACCGTTTCTGCTGCGGCCAGCCTTACCAATGCTTTTACTGAGATAAAGGGCATGTTTGAAAAAAAACATGCGGGTTTACAGGTAAACACCAACTATGCCGCTTCCAATCCGTTGCTCAAACAGATTCAGGAAGGCGCGCCCGTTGACGTTTTTGCCTCTGCCGATCAGGCAACCATGGACAAGGCCGTGGCGGCCAAGGTTGTAGACCCCGCCACCCGCAAAAATTTTGCGCTCAATGACTTGGTGCTTATTGTGCCTGCTGGTTCCAAAAAACTCGCCAAGCTCGAAGACCTCAAGGCCCTCAAGCGTATTGCCATTGGCAACCCCGATTCTGTGCCCGCAGGGCGGTACACCAAGGATGCGCTGACCAATGCCAAACTGTGGGAAGCCCTGCAATCTCAGCTTATCCAGGGCAACAGCGTGCGGCAGGTTCTGGATTATGTGGCCCGTGGCGAAGTGGACGCAGGTTTTGTTTACCGTACCGATGCCAAGCAGCTTGCCGACAAGGTTGACGTAGTTATGATAGTGGAAGGACATGACCCCGTGAGCTACCCTATTGCAGTGGCCACTACGGGCAAGGATGCCAAGATGGGTCAAGAATTTCTGAACTTTGTGCTTTCGCCCGAAGGTCAGGCCGTGCTTGCAAAATACGGTTTTTCCAAGCCGTAAGAGCAGAAGTATCTGAACCTGTGAATAGGATCAGATTTTTGCTGATTTGATTCTGTTGGCGGTTGCCGTTTTGGCAGAGGCGGCAACCGCCTGAATTTTTAGATGAGCGTTGCGGCGATAGGGCAGGGGGATGGACATGGATCTTGATTTTGCATTTGTCTGGAGCCCCCTAGAGCTTTCGTTGCGTGTGGCGGGAGCCGCCACGGCAGTTTCCTTTGTGGTGGCCACGCTGGCGGCATGGCGGTTGGCCCGCAAGCGCGGCCCCATGCCAGCCCTGCTGGATGCCCTGTGCTCCTTGCCTCTGGTATTGCCGCCCACGGTGTTGGGCTATTACCTGATCTTGCTGGTAGGGCGGCGGGGCGTGCTTGGGCCGGGGCTGGCAGAGCTGGGCATCAACCTGATATTTTCGTGGCAGGGCGCGGTTGTGGCGGCAACGGTGGTGGTTTTTCCGCTTATTTATAAATCGGCGCGTGCGTCACTGGAACAGGTAGACAAGCATCTGGAGGACGCAGCGCGCACCCTTGGTGCTTCTGAATGGCGGGTGTTTGTGAGTGTGTCGCTGCCGCTGGCTTGGAAGGGGATTTTTGCGGGTATCATGCTGGCTTTTGCGCGCGGCATGGGCGAATTTGGCGCAACACTGATGATTGCGGGCAACATACCCGGCAAAACACAAACCCTTGCTCTTGCCATCTACGATGCCTTTCAGGCGGGCAACGACCTGCAAGCCTCGTGGCTTGTGGTTATCACCTCTGCCGTGTGCGTAAGCCTGCTTATGGCTGCGGAACTGTTGGTCAGACTCAAAAGGCGGCGCTGATGTTGTCCCTGCATCTGGAAAAAAATTACAGGAACGGGGTGACGCCCTTCAGCCTGAACGTGCGCTATGACATTGGCGACGAGCACAAGTGCGCGGTGCTTTTTGGGCCTTCCGGTTCTGGCAAATCGTTGACCATGCAGTGTCTGGCGGGGCTTACGCGGCCCGATGCCGGTCACATCCGCATTGGAGACTGTACGCTGTACGACAGTGCGCAAAATATTTTTGTTTCTGTGCAAAAAAGGCGCATCGGCTACATGTTTCAGGATTACGCGCTGTTTCCGCACCTGAGCCTGCTGCAAAACGTGGCTTACCCGCGCACGGGCTGCTGGCCGTGGAAGGTGCGCGGCGAAGAGCGCGACAAGGCGCAGGCCATGCTTGAGCGCTTGGGCATAGGGCATTTAGCCGCACACCTGCCCTCGCAGATTTCGGGCGGGCAGCGGCAGCGGGCGGCGCTGGCAAGGGCGCTCAATGCAGACCCCTTGCTGCTCTTGCTGGACGAGCCATTCTCTGCCCTTGATCCACTGCTGCGCGAGCGTCTGCGTGAGGAGCTGCTTGAGCTCATAGCTAATCTGACCATTCCCGCTGTGATTATTAGCCATGATCCAGATGATGTGGATACCTTTGCTGGCGGGCTTGTGCTCTACGACCGAGGCGGGGCACGCACGGTTACGGAATATGCTGAGCTGCGCAAAAGTTTTGCCACTGCGGGCAAGTGTCTGCGCTATTTGCAGGAGCAGTACTGGGGCGACTAAGGCTAAAGTGCAGACCCGGTTGGATTAGGACAGAGGGCCAGAATCGTTTTGCGGGTTTTTTACGGCTTTTTTAGCCAGATACAGTGCGCTGTCGGCCCGTTTTAACGCGTCTTCAACCGTTTCTTCCGTGCAGTGCCATGTGGCGTGCCCTATGCTGATGCCAATGTGCAGCAGCAGACCATCGGTGGAAATGGGCGAACTCACGGTTTCGCGTATGCGACGTACCGTGCGCAAAATGTCGGGCACGTTGTTGCGGTGGCTCAGCAGGGCCAGAAATTCGTCGCCGCCAAGGCGTACAAGCACGTCTTCCTTCCGCAGGCAGCCAGAAAGGCGCTGGCCCAAGATGGTCAGTACCGCATCGCCCACATGGTGGCCATAGGTGTCGTTGACGGGTTTAAAACCGTCCAGATCCATATATAAAAGTTCAACAATACCCTGCTGTTGTTTTAATTCTGGCATGGATTCGTCCAGACGGGCGGCCAGGCCGTGCCTGTTGAGCAGGCCAGTGAGCGAATCGCGTTCGGCGGCGTACTGAATACGGTTGCGGTCTTTTTCTGCACGGGTAAGGTTTTCAATCAGGGTTGAAAGCGAGGACGAAAGCACCTCAATTTCCAGTATGCCCTCGTTGCGCGGAATGGTTACGCGCTCGCCCTTGCTGAGCTTGTCGGCCGCAATGGTAAGCGCCTTGAGCGGGGCGATAACCCTGCGGGCGATATAGCCCGCCACCAGCGCAAACAGCAGGGCCAGTACCAAACCGGCCACAAGAATGCGCGACACAAGTTTGCGCACGGGCTCGTAGGCGGCATCCAGCGATTGCCGCGCCACCACGCTCCACTGCAAGCCGTCGTAATCCTTAAATCCTGTGCACCTGACTGCGGCTGTAAGATACGAGATTCCGTCGGGCCACGGTTCCACCCGCCATGCGGAAGCGGCGTTTTCCAGCTCTTGCAGCAGGGGGAGGGCCAGCGGTTTTTCGCTGTCGCCTCCCAGTATGACGCTGCCGTCCGCGCCAAGAACCATGATCTTTGTGGCAGAGTCAGAGCCCTCGCCAGACAGAATGAATTCTTCCACTTCTCTGGCCCATGTCCAGCTTAGGTGGGCCACCAAAACCCAGTCTTTCAGCTCGCCATCGCCAATGGGCATACTTATGTCTACAAATTTGAGCGGCGTATTTTCGGGGTGGGGCAGCAGTTGCGCAAGCAGGGTGGCCTTGCGCACATCGCCCACAAACAGGCCGTTTTTTCCTTGCCGAAAGATGGCGCAGATCGAAAGGTCGGTGCCTTGTAGCACCCCGTCTGTGGAGGAGAGCACCGTGCCTTTGGGATTCATGAGCCCAATCCAAGCAAAAGCTGGCATGGTGTCTTGCAACCGGTTAATGGCGGCAGACACCTTGTTCATGTCGCCGCCTATCAGGCCGATGGTATGGCGCAGGGTGTCCACTTCCTTGATCCAGAACCACATGGACTGGTCTAGGGCTTTTGCAAGTGATTGCACACGGTTGGTCAGCAATAGGCCGCGTTCGTAGCGAGCCTCGCTGCTGGCCTCGCGCCCGGTTATGGCCGCAAGAAAGCATGAGGAAAGCAGAATAAGCAGGGTGAAGGCCTCAATAAATTGCGCCTTGAGGCTACGCGTAAACAGGCGCATGGCTCCTCCTGCGGAGGCATGACGGAACGTGGGACGAAGGGTCTTTTGCGTTATTCTTGAACAATATCGAATTGAGTGAAATACGCAATGGGTTAGAAAACGCGGCAATGGCACTGGCCAAAAAAAGTACAAAAAAAAGGGCGGTGCAGACGCAATGCACCGCCCTTTTTTGGCTATAGGGTTTGAGGAGAAGAGATTTGTTTTTTATGCGGCGCTGTTCAGGGCTGCTTCCCTGCGGTTGCGCTGTTGCCCGCGCCACATGCCGCCAAGAATCATGCCCGCACCCACAAGCAGGCCGGCGCACATGGTCACAAAGCTGACCACTTTGAAAATGTACAGCATGCCAGACCCCACGTGGATAAGCCCCAGCGCGTGCAAATACCCCGGCAGGGCAACCACGCGGCTGGCGGCCACAATAAGCATGATGGCGGCCATGACATACTTGATCATGATGGGTTTGACGTAGGTGGTGCCAATGGCCCCAAGCTGCACCCCAAACAGCGATCCAGCCAGAATGATGAAGACCAGACGGATGTCGATCATGCCGTGCAGAGCCCAGTTTACCGAGCCGCACAGGCCCATCACAAAGGCGGTGACAAGCTCCGTGCCCGAAGCGATCAGCCCCGGCACGCCGATGACATAGATCAGCCCTGGCACGCCCACAAAACCGCCCACGGCAATGGTTGCGGCCAGCATGCCAGTGGCAATGCCCACGGGCAGGGTAAACCACAGCGAGATACGCAGGCCTGATTTGGGGAAGGAAATCATGGGCCACAGGTTGATGGCCTGAAGTTTTTTGGCTAGGGGCGGGGTTCCCTCGTCGTCGTCAAGCCCGGCCTGACTGGAGCGCAGGGCGTCTTTCAGAACATAGCTGCCCACAACTACCAGCACCACCACAAACGAAACGCTTACGTACAGGTCAGAGCCAGCCTGTCCCCAATTATCCAGAATAAATCGCTGGATGCGAATGCCAATCTGTACGCCTATGCCCGCTGTGGCGGCAATGACCATGCCCAGTTTTACGTCCACCTGCCCAAAACGGTAGCGTTTAATGGCGCCCACCATGGCCTTGGGAAACTTGTGGCACATGTTGCTGGCCACGGCCACGGCTCCGGGAACCCCCAAACCCATCATGCCGGGCGTAAGAATAAACGCGCCGCCAGAGCCGATAAAACCGCTCACCAGTCCGCCCACAAAGCCCACAGCCAGCAAAAAGGCTATGGAAACAGGCGTGAGTGTTATGAATTGGGACGGGTCAAGACTGAGCAGATCCATGTTATAACCTCCACGGCAAAACTGCCGGTGCGTACTGTGTTTGCACTGGCTCCAAGCCATGTGTGCCGCGCACAAATAGGGTACGAGCCGGACGGCGGCGCAGCCCGGCCCTGAAGAAATCGCGGGTCTAGCCGTGCACCACGGCTGTGGTGTCTATGCGGGGCGCGGGTGTTGCGACCTTGCGCTCGGCAATCTTGGGGGCAGCCTTGGTGGTCTGCTTCTGCACGCCGGTAATGCCGCACAGTTCCCACAAAGCACCGGCAAAATGGCCGTGCACATACGAGAGCAGCAGCACCGAGGCAATGGGCAGGGCTGTCCATAGCCCACCCTTGGCGCACAGGGCCGCAAAGGCATCGGCATTGGTAAAGGCCAGCACGTACATAAGTATGCTGCCCGCGCCGAAAATCAGCAGTTGTTTGAGCGCAGAGGGCTGAGCCTTGCCGTTAATGGTCCACAAATCGTCTGTCCAGCCGGGTTGGCCCGCATCGGCGTATGCCACTGCGGTAAACCAGTTTTCCATCGTTTTTTGCAGGGTGTTCATGTCGGCCTCCTGCATCGGCATTTACAACTATTGTGCCAAAAAATTCAAAGTATAAGTACCTGTTATAAAACAATAAGATTGTATGTCTTGCCACGGTGTTGTTTGCCGCAACTGTTGCATTATGGCATGCCAAGGCTCCATGACGTCTGCAAACTGTTGCCGCACAAGGCTTGTCAGGTGTGTTTTATTTTTGTACGCTGTTGCAAATTGAAACATCAACGGGCGTGGGAGTAAAACCTTGCGCCTGCGGGGGTGAGGCCATGCTTCCGCATTTATCAGTCTGGCAGACCATTCGCGGCAAGATAGCCGTGGGCACAGGGCTGTTTTTGGTCATGCTGCTGCTCTTGGGCGGCATTGCCAGCTATGATCTTGGGCGCATCGACCGGGCGGCCCGTCTTATCGACATGGTGGACGACCTGCGCAGCGATGTGCTTGAAATGCGCAGGTACGAAAAAAACCTTCAGCTGTTCCCCGGCAGGCAGGGCGATCTGGCTGCCCTGCGCAGTTTTGTGGAGCTTACGCGCGAGCGGGCCACAGCCGTGGGGCAGGATTATAATGCTGCCATGGGCCGCCGTGTGGGCGATGGTGCGCACCGCACCCTCGACCTGCTGCTTGAAGGTATTGGAACCTACGAGGCTTTGCTGGACGACCAACCATCCGACGGGGCGGCCCTTACCGATCAGGGGCAGCGCCTGAGCGAACTGGCCGATTCGGCGGTGCGCCGCATGCGTCAGGGAATTTTTACTGCCGTGGGCGAACTGCGCACCCAGCTGCTGGTTGCGGTTGCGGCTCTGCTGGCTTGTGGCATTGGCTTTGCCTGGCTGATAGGCAGGCACATTGTGCGCGCGCTGGCAGCCATCGAAAGTGCTGCCCGCAACGTGGGCGCAGGCATGCCCCTGCCGCCGCCGCCCCCCCAACTGGAGCAAGAGGCCCGACATGTGCTCCAGACTCTGGACAGCATGGCCACAGAGCTTGAAAAACGCCACGCCCTGCTGTTGCAGGAAAAAAAGCTGGCCTCTTTGGGCGTGCTGACATCTGGCGTGGCCCACCAGCTCAACAATCCCCTGAACAATATCTCTGTGGGCTGCCAGCTTTTAAGTGAAGACGTCAACGACGCCCGTCTCGGTGTGCGGCCCATGCCCGCAGCAACGGATGTAGCGGCCCAGCTAGCCGAAATTCAGGCCGAGGTGGTGCGCGCTCGCGACATTGTGCGCGGTCTGCTCGATTTTGCGCGTGACCGGCCATTTGCCGTTGCCCTGCACGAGCTGGCGGGCGTGGTGGGCAAGGCTGTGGCTCTTGTGCGGCACGACATGGGCGCGGGAGTGCGCATTGAGGTAGACGTGCCCCAAGGGCTGGAGCTGCCCGTGGATGCCCAGCGCATGCAAGAGGTGCTGATCAATCTGCTGCTCAACGCCGCACAGGCCATGGACGGCAAGGGCAAGGTGCACATCAGCGCGCAGGTGGACGAATCTGCTGGGATGGTGGTGCTGCGCGTGAACGACACGGGCAAGGGCATAGAGCCGCAGTATCTGGGGCGGGTATTTGATCCATTTTTCAGCCTCAAGCCCGTGGGCGAGGGGACAGGCCTTGGCCTGTCCATAGCCTTTGGCATTGTGGGCAAACACAAGGGCACGCTTGAGGTGTAGAGCCAGCCGGGGCAGGGGGCGTGCTTTACTGTGCGCCTGCCGCTGGCAGAGCGGCACAGAGCCGAGGTTTCAGGAGCAGACGCATGACTACCGAACGTTTTCGTCTTCAGGAACAGCCCCCGGCATCTGCCGAGGCTAATCAGCCCTACGATGGCCGCGCACACGATGCCAAACCGCGCACCGGCGGTAAGCTGCTGATCATTGATGACGAGCGCATGGCCCGCGCCAACCTTGCGCGCGCCCTAGAGCGCGGCGGGCACGAATCTGCCCATGCGGGCAGCGGCGAAGAAGGTCTTGCCCTGTTGGCCCAGCAGGATTTTGACGTGGTCATCACCGATATTGCCATGGCGGGCATGAACGGTATGGAGGTGCTCAAGGCGGTGCGCGCTAGCAAGCCCGATGTGGAGGTGATCATGGTCACGGGCTACCCCATGATCGAAAATGCCGTGGAAGCCATGCGCCTTGGGGCTTTTCACTATCTGGCAAAGCCCTATTCGCTGGAAGAAGCCCGTATGCTGGTGGCCCGCGCGCTGGAAAAGCGCCGTCTGCGGCAGCAGGTTGCCCAAATGCGCGCCCAGCTTGAGGCCAGCGGCTCCGTGCCGGAAATGGTGGGCGTATCGCCAGCCATGTGCGGTTTACGGCAGGCCCTCATGCGGCTTGCCCCCATCGATGTGGCCGTGCTGTTGCAAGGTGAAACAGGAACTGGCAAAGAGCTGGCCGCCCGCACCATGCACGCGCAGAGTCAGCGGGCACGGAGGCGTTTTTTGGCCGTGAACTGCGGCGCACTTTCTCCAGAGCTGCTTGAAAGCGAACTGTTTGGGCACGAGCAGGGAGCATTTTCTGGCGCTGTGCGGCGCAAGGAAGGTCTGTTTGAAGCCGCCAGCGGCGGTACGCTTTTTTTGGATGAAATAGGCGAGATGCCTGCGGGCATGCAGGTCAAGCTGCTGCGCGTGCTGCAAGAGCAAAACCTGCGGCGCGTGGGCGGCACAGTGGACATACCCGTGGACGTGCGCATCATTGCCGCCACCAACCGCAATCTCAAGGACGAGGTGGAGGCGGGGCGCTTT